>CAJBPC010000164.1 GCA_903957405.1 uncultured bacterium
GCATCAGCGATCATATCCATCACCTCGAATGCTCTTTTTGTGAAGATCGATTGTACAAATTCCATGAGGATTCCATATCCTACGGAAATCAGGAACAGGTTCCGGAATAGTTTGTACATGGATTCCTGGTTTCTGCCATGCGAAAGGCCATAGGACCAGAATATCACAAAACCCCCGAAGAGGATGATGTGTGCAATTTTATCCACATAGGGAATCCTTAGCAGACCCGTGTCCGGGATGCCTGCAGATGGCATGGTCAATAACAGAAATATGAAGGCTGTCCATGCAATGGCAACCCATTTTGAACGGAGCAGGTCCGATATCATATGGTGTTTTATTCTCCTACCAGGGCGCGGTATGCTTCATGGTCCATCAGGCCCTCCAGCTCAAATGGATCAGAGAGTTCAATTTTGATCATCCACCCTTCGCCGTAGGGGTCTTTGTTCACGAGCTCGGGATTGGAATCCAAGTTTGGATTTTTCTCGAGAATCCTGCCACTCACCGGCAAGTACAGGTCATTGACGGTTTTGACGGCTTCGACACTTCCGAAAACGGCTTCGGCGGCGAGTTGCTGCCCAATGGTGTAAATGTCCACATAAACGATATCGCCCAGTTCGCCTTGAGCGAAATAAGTGATGCCGACAGTGGCTATGTTACCTTCTGCCAGGATCCACTCATGGTCTTTCGTATATCGGAGATTGTCGGGAAAACTCATCTATTCAGATTTAGTGCAAGTTTAACGAATTCCGCTGTAATCCTCAAGATAAGTGGTGTGGTAATTGATCATTTCAAGGAGTAGATTTTCTTTTAACCAATTTGGCATCGAGGATCCTGATGTCTGTCAAGGGTTTGTTGGCCCCTGGCCCTGTGGCAGTCGATGTTGCGGCGATCCTGTCGACGACCTCCATTCCTGCTATCACCCATCCGAACACGGTGTAGTTCTGGTCGAGATGCGGAGCACCGCCTACTGATGTATAGACGTCCCGTTGGTAGGGTGGCACTTTTCTCCCTTTGAGTCGGTGTATTTCGACGGAGTCGAGCGAAGCATTTGTGAAGATTCTTCCTTGCACGATGTAGTATTGCGTACCGCTGCTTGCTTTTTGAGGGTTCACGTCATCCCCCATTCGTGCGGCTGCCAGGGCACCTCTTTTGTGGAAGAGTGAGGGGTTGAATTCTGCGGGTATGGTGTATGATGAATCGTTTTTTTGGTTTGTCTTTTCGGATGGTCGTCTTGTCTTTGGGTCCCCTGCCTGAATCATGAACCCCCGTATGACGCGATGAAACAGGATGCCATCATAGAATCCAACCTTCACCAGCTTTAGGAAATTGTCTCGGTGCAGGGGTGTTTCGTCTTCCAGCCTGAGCGTGATGACGCCTTCCGTTGTGGTCATTTCGATATCCCTGTTCCGATCCTTTTTCCTGAGCTTCAACTCCGGTTGTGCGGTTGATTCCTTTACGAAGAATGAAAGCAGGAAAAAGCACGTTATGGCAATGTCTCGGATCATTGTTGGGTAAGTGCAGGGTTGGGGTCAATCAAGGAGTTCATGGCTCTCGAAATAGAACAGCACATGGTCTTTCAGGAAATCCTCTTGTTGTTTGAGGGGTGTCGGCACGATTTCTTTCAGCTGCCTGAAATGCGGCCAACCATCTTCATCGACCCGTTCGATCTCATAGAATCCGCTACTGCTCAGCAGGGTGCATACCGCAATATGCATCAGGTCCTGCTTTTGTTCTTTGGTATATTTTTCTGCCATCCCTCCCATTTCCTGAAGACCGATTAGAAATAGAATGGTTTCAAGGTCTGGTTTCTTTCCGAAACGCAACATGAGTTTTTCCTCGAGTTTCCACCACCTGGCTTGAAGGTCGTCCTGTATCTGCATCCTGCAAAATTAGTCAAGAAACGACATGTATGTTGTCTGTCTTGCAATTGTCCGTGAAGGCTATCTTTGCCGCAAATCAGGAATCATGTTGCAGGTGAACCATATCCGCCAGTATAGGGAGAAAGTGCTGGAAAGACTTTCTGCAAAGTATTTCATGGAGACCGCCCTGGTGGATGCGGTCATTGAAAAGGACGACCTGCGGAAGCGGATCCAGTCTGCCAATGATGAGATCCTCTCCCGGCGGAACCTGGCATCGAAGGAGATCGGAGCCCTCATGTCGAAGGGTTTGAAGGATGATGCGGAAGCCAGGAAGCAGGAAGTGACCGACTTGAAGTCAAAGATCGATAGGAATGAACAGGAGCTGGCAAGGCTTGAGGTTGAAATCAGGGAGGTCCTGCAGCGCATTCCCAATTTGCCGCATGAGCAAGTCCCTGCCGGCCGGACGCCTGAGGACAACGTGGTGGTGCGGCAGTGGGGAGATACGCCTGTGCTTCATGTTGGCGCGGTACCTCATTGGGATCTGATCAAAAAATACGGTCTCGTTGATTTTGAGACCGGCGTAAAGATCACCGGAAGCGGATTCCCGCTTTTCAAGGGGCGCGGTGCAAAGCTTCAGCGTGCGTTGATACAGTATTTTCTGGACAGCAATACGGAAGCCGGCTACACGGAGTACATTCCCCCTTATATGGTGAACGAGGCTTCTGCGTATGGGACGGGCCAGCTTCCCGATAAGGAAGGTCAGATGTACTACATGCCGGCAGATAATTTCTACATGATTCCCACTGCGGAAGTGCCTGTGACCAATATCTACCGGGATGAGATCCTGAAGGAATCCGATCTGCCGATCCTCATGACGGCGCACTCTCCCTGTTTTCGCAGGGAGGCCGGTAGTTTCGGAAAGGACGTGCGCGGGCTCAACCGTGTCCATCAGTTCGACAAGGTGGAGATCGTGCAGCTGGTCCATCCCGACAAAAGTTACGAGGTGCTGGAGCAGATGGTGGAGCACGTGGAGCGGTTGGTGCAGTCCTTAGGCCTTCCATACCGCATACTTCGCTTATGCGCTGGAGATATGAGCTTTTCATCTGCCATGACCTATGACTTTGAGATCTACAGTGCCGCGCAGGAGCGTTGGCTGGAGGTGAGTTCCGTTTCGAACTTCGAGGCATATCAGACCAACAGGATGAAGATACGTTTCAAGGATGCGGAGGGCAGGATGCGGCTCGTGCACTCCCTTAATGGCAGTTCCCTTGCATTGCCGAGGATCATGGCCGGCCTGCTGGAGAATTTCCAGACGCCGGATGGCATTCTGTTGCCGGCTGTACTGCACCGGTATGTCGGCTCCGACAGACTCGTGTAGGCATGACGTTTGGTTCCTCTCCATGAAAGTCGACCTTTGCCGTGGCCTTGATGTCGCTGAAGATCATCCGGCGCTGGTCATACTTTTCTTGCGGATATCCTCCACCCGGTGGTTCATCACGCGAAACCAAAGTGGCGGGATGAGCGACAGGAGCATCATGCCCGGATAGCCTGTTGGCATCTGTGGTGCATCATCATGATGACGCAGCACTTGGTATTTCCGACTGGCAAGATAGTGATGGTCACTGTGTCGGGAAAGTTCAAAGAGTACGATGCGTCCCAGCACATGGTTGCTGTTCCAGCTGTGGATGGGCAATGCCCTTTCGTAGCTTGATGGTCCGGTTTTGCGTCTTTGGAGGCCGTAGTGTTCTATGTAGTTGACGGTTTCGAGCATCAGGAATCCCATGACGGCAGCCGCCAGGAAGTAGAGCGTCGTGAGCCATCCGAATAAAAGCAAGATGCCGGTGACAAAGGACAGCTGAATCACTTGGAACATCAGCATTTCATTTTTCCAGTGCAGGAATGGCAGTGATTTTTTCTTCAGTTCCGCAGAGGATATCTCCCATGCGGATCGGTACGCACCGATCACCGTTCGGAGGTAAAATCGGTAAAGCGGTTCGTTGAAACGTGCGCTGCTCGGGTCTTCTGGAGTGCTCACTCTTTTATGATGCCCTTTGTTGTGCTCGATGAAGAAGTGCATATAGAGAGAGGAGAGTAGCAGCATCTTTGCCATCGCCTGTTCGTATTTCTTATTTCGATGTCCCAGTTCGTGACCGACGTTGATGCCAAAGGAACCGCATAGCAATCCC
>CAJBPC010000165.1 GCA_903957405.1 uncultured bacterium
CAACAGGCTCATTTTGCTCCTGAAGAGCACATAGAAAAAAGTGCTGAGTGAAAAAGCCATCAGGTTCAATGGCCACTCCATGATCCAGCGGTTGTACCCGGCATAGTGACAATAAACATGACCCAGACCATGTGCTGCAGCACCAAAGGTGGAGATCAACAGCATAACTTTGAGCAACAATGGCCTTTTAAATCGGACGAGGAGGTCAAAAAAAACCAGTGTCCCCAAAACGAAGACCGTGACATAAGCGTAATTCAAAAGTGTGCTCGAAGACATCAGGTGTCAACAGGATTTTTAAATACCGGGATGGAAAGCTGAAATATGAGGATTTCAACCCGTCAGTCCAATTTGCAGGTGTTTCAATAAAAAAGTTCGACCTTTTCAGAGATAAAGGTATCGCATTAAAGCCTTATCGGGGTGGGAATGAAAAAATGGACATTCAGTAACCCATTCAATGAGTCGATGCCATCGGTGATGACTTTACTTCAAGTGAAAGGGTTGATCAACATGCATCCGATACGGTATCGGGAACCCCGGGTGAAGCATGACAACGAAATGGGATTTTTGGCGTATCGGCATGATGGACACTGGAGTTATCGGCTACTAAAAAGACATATTGAGTTTTAAGCCAGGCAAACGGCAGGCTGGTGTCGTATGATGAACGAGATCAATTCATCCACGGTCATGCCTGACCGCTGGCATGCATCAACTATATCTTCTCTGGAGACATTTGCCGCGAAGCTCTTGTCCTTCAGTCTTTTCTTTACGCCTTTGACTTCCATTCCGGAATACCCTTCCGGGCGCATCAGGGAATAGGCGTGTATGAGGCCGCTGAGTTCATCGAAGGCGAAGAGCATCTTATCCATCCTGGTTTCCGGTTCCACTCCGAAATGTACTGGTCCGTGAGATGCTATAGCGTGAATGATTTCCGGATCGATCTGTCGTTTTTCCAACTCTTCGATGATTTTTCTGCAATGCGCTTCGGGCCATTGATCCCAATCTGCATCATGGAGCAGGCCTGCCAATTCCCATCTCCAGGCATTTGCGTCATCCATTTGTTCCATTTCCTGTGCCCAATGGTGCATCAATTTTCCGACCTGCATCATGTGAAGCCTTAAGCGGTCATTCTTCACCCATTCGGAGAGGAGCATGTCTGCTTCCATCCTTGACATGACCTTATGTTTATTGTCGGGATGGCCGAAGACGGAGCGGCCCAAATTCAGTGAGTGATTCATGTATCCCTTTTTATCTGAGTGACAGGAATTTCGCAGACCATCGTTGATGGGTCGTTCGTAAAAAAACCACCTGTGATTCCTGAAGGGGAAACACAGATGGTGATTATTTATGTTCGGATAAATGCAATCAGGTCAGTTGTCAGACTTTTATTTTTGTGTAGATCGCATCCCACTTTTTCTCTTCAGCTTCGAATTTCACTTTTTCTACATTGTTTTTTGCGTACTGCCTTTTAAAACCGTAATACTGGATCAGGTCATCTACCAGGATCTTATAATTTTGTGTCTCGCCTTTACTTTTGGTGTACGTTTTCTCCATGATCGGTTGGGCTTTAAGGAGATATGGCACGGCTTTATCCATGGCCAGTTCCTGAGCCTTAC
The DNA here is from genome assembly GCA_903957405.1 of uncultured bacterium. GTDB lineage: Bacteria > Bacteroidota > Bacteroidia > Chitinophagales > Chitinophagaceae > Pollutibacter. Next base: position 1,614 of record CAJBPC010000165.1, read on the forward strand.
GAAGACTGTCACGCTTAGCCGTTAAATCTTTTGGAGGCGGCGGCAATTTACCTGCTTTGTCGGGTTTTTGTGCATCATTGAATTTGCGGATGGCATCATTGACATCAAAGATCTGTGTCCGGATGCGGTCGGATTTGTACCATTGGTGTTTACCGAGATAGAAAGTCGAGCTTGCATCTTCCGGCATGGCTTCAGCCGTTTTTGTCAGCAGGGATATCATCTTTTCTTCGTCCTTTGCATATTCCGGCGTCTTCACATCGACATCACGTTCGTTCAATTTGTCAAAAAGAATCGCAGCATACATCTGGGATATTTTCATGTTACCCGGTTCTTTTGCCACTTTAGCGTCAAGTTTTACCAGTTTGGCATCGGCGTCCTCCATATCGAGGATAAGGTCTAATTCTTCCAGTGTAAAGAACTGGTCGCTTGGGTAAAGCTCTTTTCCTAGTGAGCGGGTCTTTTCGAAGTTAGCGGCATCGTCTCTCAGAAAATACTGGTAGGTCATGTACTTGTACATGTCAGCATAATCTCCGCCGCCGATTTTATTATTCGCCAGTTTATTGTAATAGACAAGTGCATCATCAATTTTACCTGCATTCTGGCAAGACGCACCGGCCAGATAGTTTGCAGATGTGTCAAAGGCCATTGATATCTGGTTGTTCTTGATGAGGAATTCGCTCCATTCGATGGCGTTTTTGAAGCTTTCAGAAGACGCATCATACTTCTTATCATTGAAGCTGCTGATTCCTTCGTTGAAGAAAGTGCTGTAATACGTGAATGGAGTGGCGGAATACGTGGGATCCTGAATGAATTTCCCGGCATTCGTCGGGTCTGCCGCCATGAATTTGCGGTAGGAGGCGATGGATTCATTCATCAGCTTTGCTGATTCGGCAGGTTGTGCGCCTTTCATCAAGCCGGCGAGGATTGTGGCTTTTGCGGCATAGAATTCCGGTTTTGTGGTAACCTTTCCTTTTTTCTCCAATTCATCAATGGCTTCCTTTGCCTTCGGAAGCTGGTTCAGCATAAGGTATGTCTTTACCTGTTCGAACTGTGCCATGCCTGCATGTGACAACAGCAGGATGCATACGCTTAGTGAAATCAGTCGTTTCATGATCTTTTATTAAGGATGCGTGTAAGTTACATAATTGTTCATTATTCCGTTTCTCCCTCATCGGTTTTTACCTCGGATGCAGGGTTTTCCGGTATGTCTGCATCGGTGATCGCGGGTGTGTCAGCATCATTCATTTCAGGTTCTTCCATTTTGGACTCATCCAGCTGTGTGATTGCCGCGATTTTATCGCCCTCATCGAGCCGGATCAGCTTCACGCCCTGAGTAGCCCTGCCAAGTTCGCTGATCTTCGACACCGACATCCGTATCGTGACTCCCGACATGCAGGTGATCATTAGGTCTTCTGTTTCGGAGACGTCCAACATGCCGACAAGGTTGCCTGTTTTCTCGGTCACATTGATGGTTTTAACACCTTTACCACCTCGGTTCGTGATGCGGTATTCGTCGATGGGCGTGCGTTTCCCGTAGCCGTTTTCGGATACGACCAGGACTGTCCGAGTGGTATCTGACTTTTCGACGCAGATCATGCCAACCACGGCATCTGTATCATTATCAACTTCAATACCGGTCACTCCGATGGCGCCTCTTCCGGTCGACCGCACTTTATCTTCAGGGAAACGAATGGCGCGACCGCTCTTTACGGCCATGATGATCTCGGAACTTCCGTTGGTGAGTCTGGCGTACAAGAGCTCATCGCCTTCCACGATGTTGATGGCGTTTACGCCGTTTGCCCGTGGCCTGCTGAAATCTTCCAAGTCGGTTTTCTTGATGATCCCCTTTCGCGTGCACAAGACTATAAAGTGCGACTTGACGTATTCCACATCATCAAGTTTTCGCACATCTAGGATGACCCTTATGCGGTCATCCTGCGGCAATTGTATCAGATTCTGGATGGCACGGCCCTTGCTCTGTTTCTCGCCGTCAGGAATCTGGTATACTTTCAGCCAGTAGCAGCGGCCCTTTTCTGTGAAGATGACGAGTGTATGGTGGGTGGATGCCACGAAAAGGTGTTCGATCCAGTCTTCTTCCCGGGTTTTTCCGCCTATGGAACCCCTTCCGCCTCTTTTCTGGATGCGGTATTCTGCGGCTGGAGTGCGTTTGATATAGCCGAGATGCGATACGGTGATGACGACATCCTCTTCCTTGATCAGGTCGATGAAGTTGACTTCATCTTCCAGATACGTGATCTCTGAGCGACGGGCATCCCCGAATTTATCCCTGATCTCTTTCAGTTCCGTCTTAATAAGGTCGAAACGCATGCCTTCGTCAGAGAGCAGCAGCTTGAGTTGCGCAATGACCTTCATGATCTCGTCATATTCCTCCTTGATCTTATCCCGTTCCATGCCTGTCAGTCGCTGCAGACGGAGCTCAAGCACTGCCTTCGCCTGTACTTCCGACATCCCGAACCGAGATATCAGCCCCTGTCGGGCTTCTTCAGGATTGACGGATTGACGGATCAGGGTGATGACTTCATCGAGGTTATCGAGTGCGATCAGGTAGCCTTCCAGGATATGCGCTTTCTTCTCGGCTTCCTTCAGTTCATATTTTGCCCGGCGGACGACCACTTCATGTCTGAATTCAATGAATTCAGTGATGAGTTGTTTCAGGTTGAGGGTCCTGGGGCGCCCTTTTACAAGTGCGACATTGTTAATGCCGTAAGATGTCTGTAGGTCGGTATATTTGAAAAGCTGGTTGACGATGACGCTTGACACGCCGTCTTTTCGGAGGTCGATGACGATGCGGGTACCTTCTTTTTCGTTGGATTCGTTGTTGACATTGGAAATGCCTTCTATGATCTTCTCGTTCACCAGCTGGCCGATACGGGCCGTCAATACGTCGCGGCTGACCTGATAAGGTACTTCCGTGATGACGATCTGTTCCCTTCCGTTGGCTTTTGCATCTACGGTCAGCTTTCCCCGGAGCACCACTCGGCCCCTGCCGGTATGCATGGCTGCTTTCACCCCTTCCATCCCGTATATCATCCCGCCACCCGGAAAATCAGGTGCCTTGACATACGCCATGAGTTGGTCGATGGTGATCTCTCTGTCATCTATGAAGGCGATGCATCCGTCAATCACTTCCGACAGGTTGTGCGGGAGCATATTGGTAGCCATACCCACCGCGATGCCGCTGCTGCCGTTGACAAGAAGGTTCGGTATGCGTGTGGGCAGCACCGTGGGCTCTTCAAGGGAGTCATCGAAGTTGGGCTGGAAATCCACAGTTTCCTTATCGATATCCTCCATCAGGTACGCTGCGTAGCGCTGGAGTCGGGCTTCTGTGTATCGCATGGCGGCAGGACCTTCACCATCCGGGGAACCGAAGTTGCCCTGCTTGTCGACAGATGGATATCGCATGTTCCACTCTTGTGCCATCCTGACAAGGGTGTCATAAACCGCAGTATCACCGTGTGGATGGTATTTGCCAAGCACTTCACCCACGATACGGGCACATTTTTTTGTGGGTTTGTTATAGTCCAGACCCAATCCGTTCATTGCGAATAAAATTCTCCGGTGGACAGGCTTCAGTCCATCCCGTACATCTGGCAAAGCCCTTCCCACGATAACACTCATGGAATAGTCTATGTACGAGGATTTCATTTGTTCCTCGATGTTCACAGGTATGATCCGGTCGTTGTCTTTTGTCTGTTCCGGTTGATTTAGTTCGTCCATATGCGGGAAATGTATGAGCCTGTTATTTAAACCTTTGTGGTTTATCAGAACCGTGGCAAAGGTACCTCAAATACCCTGTAAAACGAGGTTTGACAGGTCTACATCCTGCTTGTTTTTATCCACGGATGTGGATTAAAAGATGTCCTGCATAAAAGGGACAGAAATCAGTATGGATGCGGTTTTTATGAAAAGACCGGAATCTCGTGACGGGGTCGGTCAACAAAACGAAAAACGCAAGGTTGGGCGTCGCCTTACACTCAACTCCTGCCGTGAATGAACAGGTTCTGAAGGTTTTTTTCGGGTTAGAAGTAAAAAAAAACGGTAGATGAAAGCGCCAAAAAAAAAAATTATTCACAAATAAGTAACATTTTTAGCGTGTTTTTGGTATTTTCACAGCGAATTATCCTTTGAAGAGTTACCTCCTCCTCCGAAACAACAAAAGTTCAGGGCCATATTCCTATGAGGAATTATTATGTCTCCCCCTGAAGCCACAGGACCTTGTCTGGGTGGACAGGAAAAGTACGCAATGGCGATACCCCTCTGAAATAGACGAATTCAAGGCAGTCTCCGGCCTTGGACCGCTACCTGTTGCCCTGGTCGCGATCAAGGAAAAGCCGGTCAAAATTGTCTCGAAGGTCTTTCTGCCATCTCAATTTCCCGCTGAACAGGAATGTAATATCCTTCCGACCATGGCGGCCTACATACCGTATCAGATCCTGATGGTTGAATCGGGTCTTATCCCGTCCCGTCAATTGAATAATTCCGGGTCACAAGACAATTTTTCTTTGGCCGGAGCCGATACCGGCCGTCTTTTTGTCCGTTTTCCGGAAGGAATCCTCGAGCAAGGAAAGGTTGTTGTCCGCATCGGAACGGGATGGGTCAGAAAAAGGGAGCAACTGTCGTATAAAAAAGCATCGCTCACCGGTAAAAAGCCTCCTCTGCAGCCGATCATACCGGAGTTCAGGCGCAACGACGATTCTTCCGATTTCGGCGATACGACTCCTGTATCTTCTGAGCGGCGCATCGTGATCGAATTCATGCCAGAGGATGACGATCTTTCTTTTTCATGAATCTCTTTATCGTTTTTTTCTTTTTCAACTTGAAATCTCGTTGCCATATTTTTTTCGGAATTTCACGTCAAATCAAGCCGCATGAAGCAGATCCTGGTGCTGGGTGCCGGAAAATCCTCCACAGCTCTTATTTCTTATCTTTTGGCGAAGGCTCCTGCGAATGGATGGCATGTGCATGTGGCGGATATCAACGGATCATTGGCCGCCTCGAAGATTGCCGGAGATTCCAATGGCTCCGCGCATAGGATCGATCCTTTTAGTCCATCAGATACGGACAACCTCATTGCGGCTTCGGATCTGGTGATCTCCTTATTGCCCCCACCCTTTCATCCTGATATTGCAAGGGTTTGTCTCGCACACGGAAAGCATTTCCTTTGTGCATCTTACGTGAGTCCCGAAATCATGGAGCTTGACAAAGATGCCCGGTCGAAAGGCCTCACCTTCCTTTGTGAAATGGGACTCGATCCCGGGATAGACCATATGAGCGCCATGGAAGTGATCGACCGGATAAGGGAAGAAGGGGGGATCATCCACACTTTCAGATCTCATTGCGGCGGACTTGTCGCCCCAGAGTCGGATGACAATCCATGGCATTACAAGATCAGCTGGAACCCCAGGAATGTTGTGATGGCAGGCAAGGATGGCGCCACCTATCGTCAACAAGGAAGTACGGTTCATCTCGATTACGCCTCTTTGTTCGATCAGCACCGCACCGTGGATATTCCGGGAATGGGACGGTACGCATGGTATCCAAACCGTGATTCCATTTCCTATATGCCGAAATACGGATTGGAGGGGATTCCCACTTTTGTGCGGACAACCCTGCGCCATCCTGACTTCTGCCTTGGATGGAAAAATCTGATTGATTTAAAACTCACCGACGAAACGGTCATGTATGATACCGATGGCATGAGTCTTTCGGCTTTCTTTCAGATTCATTTTGATCGTTTCGGTTTTTCAGAGTGGCTGCAACAAACGATTTCGACACATTTCAACCATACAAGGACTCATCTTGAAGACCTTATCAGTCTGATGGAGGCTGAAATTGCCAGGCCCGAGGAGGAAAAGACCAAGGATGCCATCATGTTGGTGAACGACAAGGGTGACCTTAGGGATTTTTCTGCCCGGAAAACAAGGCAGGATGTCGCTTCCGGTATCGCCGTGAGGATGCATGAAGCAAAGCTTGCGCTGACTCAGTTGTTCTATCTGGGTCTTGATTCCGGCGAATTCATCAACATCGGAAAACGCAGTGCGGCGGACGTCTTGCAGTGGATCCTGGAAAAAAAACTGTCACTCGGGCCTCGAGATAAGGATATGATCATCATGATGCATGAATTCGAATACGAAATCGATGGGCGGCAGAAAAAATCTTCAAGCTCACTGATCCTGAAAGGGTCTGACAATATTCATACGGCAATGGCAAAAACGGTCGGTCTGCCGTTGGGGATCGCCGCCAGTATGATCCTGTCTGGGAAGATTCGGGAAACAGGCGTGATCATACCCACGCACAAAAGCATCTATGGGAAAGTGCTGCCAGCGCTTGAAAAAGAGGGTATTGTTTTTTGCCACAGAGAGGATTGATCGCCTCGTAACAGGTCAAGAATCGGGTGATGATCCAGCAATGCCGTCGTTGATTTTTTACATGAGTTCATGGAGCAGGTCGGAGATGCCGAGGGTGGCAGGCTTTTCGAAGGCGATGATCCCAGGGGTATGGGTTGTTTTGGGAATGACTTTATCGATGATGTAGATCGGGATCCCGCTTGTGACGTAGCTCAACAGTCCTGCAGCGGGATACACCTGAAGAGACGTTCCAATGACCGCGAAAATATCCGCTGATGCTACCATGTCGGCAGCAGCTCCTATGAGGGGCACAGCTTCTCCGAACCACACGATGAATGGTCTGAGCTGGGCGCCGTCTTCCGCTTTATCACCCAATTTGATATCTTCATCGATCGAATACGATAGCCGCTCGTTCTTTTCGCTTCGCATCTTCATGATCTCTCCGTGTAGGTGGAGGATTTTACTGCTTCCGGCACGTTCATGTAGGTCATCCACATTCTGCGTGATGATTTGAACATCATACCGTTGCTCCAGCGTTACAAGTCCGAGATGTGCCGCATTCGGCAAAGCGGTCAACACATTTCGCCGACGTTCGTTGTAGAAATCCAATACCCTTTGCGGATTCTCCCACCATGCATCAATCGTTGCTACCTCTTCGATGGAATATCCCTCCCAAAGTCCATCACTGTCTCTGAAAGTTTTCAGTCCGCTTTCGGCACTGATTCCGGCTCCGGTCAATACAACCAATTTTTTTTTCTGCATGGCTGTTCTATGATCTCATTGAATAATTTCCCCCGCCAAGAAGAGCACTATTTCCCATTCCTCTTCCTTGACCGGCTGCACGGATAGCCTGCTCAACCGCATCAGCGCCATTTGGGAGAGGGATTGTTCGTTCTTTATTTCAGCGAGGGTGACCGACTTTTTGAGTTTTCTGACAGGAGCCACATCGACCACTGACCAGTCATCTGTTGTGGTGGGATCCTGGTAGGCTTCTTTTATGATTTTTGCAATCCCGACAATTTCTTTTCCTTCATTGCTGTGATAGAAAAATGCGAGGTCTCCAGCCTTCATGGCCCTAAGATTAAGCCTTGCAGCATAATTCCGAACACCATCCCAGTGGGTTTTCCCGTCTTTTTCGAATTGTTCCCAGGAGTATTTGAACGGTTCGGATTTGATGAGCCAATATGCCATGCTTTATGCGTTTTGTCAGATCGGTTGAAAGATGATGAGCTGCCGGCAATCTTGTAGCTCAATACCCACTCGCAAGTACATCCGCCAGGTGCAGGCATTGCATCTGCGAACCTTTTTTCTTCATGACACCGTCTATGTGCATAAGGCAGCTCATATCTGTGGAAACCAGGTAGTCGGCTCCGGTGTCTTCAGCGTTCTTCGCTTTTTGATCGCCCATTGCGGCGGAGATGGAACCGAATTTGACGGCAAATGTGCCGCCAAAGCCGCAACAAGTCTCGACATCATTCATGTCGACGATCTCCAATCCCTCCACTTCATTCAGAAGTGTTCTGGGTTCTTTTTTAATTCCATATTCCCGCAATCCGGCACAGGAGTCGTGGTATGCGACTTTCCCTTTAAGTGAAGCGCCCAGTTTCGTGATCCCGAGATTATTGACTAAAAAATCACTCAGTTCGTACACGTTGCTCGTAAGATGCTTGAGTTCTTTGATGCGAGTGGTATTTTCAAAGAGGAGGCTGTAGTAGTTTCTGATGAATCCAGCGCATGATGCGCTCGGGGTTACGATGAGTGATGCACCGGAAAAATCCTTGAGGAATTTGGTACAAACGGCCTGTGATTCGGTTCTGAAACCTGCGTTGAAAGCGGGCTGTCCGCAACAGGTCTGTTCTGTGTTATAAGACACCGTGCATCCTGCTCTTTCCAGCACTTTCACCGTGTTGAAAGCCGTTTGGGGATATAACTGGTCCATAAAGCATGGAACGAACAATTGTACTTGCATAGCGTGAATCCTACAGTGGTTATGACGTTGAACTTCAGGTCCTTTTTCGAAAGGATTGGGCCAATTCGATCATGGAGAGTGCCGTTATAGCGGCTTCTTCGCCTTTGTGACCATGTTTACCACCCAGTCTTTCCCATGCTTGCGTTTCGTTCAAAACCGTCAATATCCCGAAAATCGTGGGAATCGGCAGGCACAGATTAAGCTGAAGGGTTC
>CAJBPC010000166.1 GCA_903957405.1 uncultured bacterium
GCTCAAGGCGCTTATACTGGTTTTCTTATCCATGCTTTCGGGGGTTTATGCGCAACAGACCGTGATCACAGCCCCTTCAGTACCCGTTGATTCGGGCCGTATCGTGAGGATCATCCGGGCGAACAGGCTGACTTTGATCAAGACAGACAGCCTGACAGAGAAATACATACTGACCGGGCAAGTCCAGCTGCAGCAGGATAACACCATATTTTTTTGCGACAGTGCCATCAAGGATGATAAAACCAATATTGTCGAGGCCTTCGGGAACATACACATCAATGATTCGGACAGCATCCACACATACGCTCAATACCTCAAGTATTTGGGGAATTCCAAGATGGCCACCCTCAAAAAAAAGGTGAAACTTACGGATGGCAAGGGTGTGCTGACAACTGAGGAATTACAATATGATCTTGGTGCCCGGATCGGGTTTTATCAGAACGGCGGAAAGCTTGTCAATGGAAGTTCTGTGCTGAACAGCAGAGAAGGTTATTATTATGCCGATACAAGGGAAGCGTATTTCCGAAAAGATGTCAGGCTCGTGGATCCGGAATACACCATGGCTACGGATACATTGCTCTACAATATCGATCAGGAGCTGGCCACTTTTGTTTCGGCCACTACGATCAATGATGGGAGGACGCTGATCAGAACCCGTTCCGGTTTTTACAACCTTAAAACCGGACAAGCGCAATTTGGTAAACGGCCTACTATTGAGGACAGTAGCCAGGTCGTCATAGCGGATAACATTCAATATGATAAAAAGGCCGGCGCCGGCATTGCAGAAGGCAATGTGCTCTACAGAGATACTGCACAAGGGCTCACCATGCTCTCCGGATTCACTGAATTCAATAGCGTCACCGGACAAGTGACCGCATCACGCAGCCCTGTGATGATCCTGCAGCAGGACGGAGACTCCCTGTACATTTCAGCCGATACCCTCCTGTCAAGAAAAAATGCTGATACATTATGGCAGATTTCAGGGCCTTCGACAGGTGATAGTCTCGCCGTCAGCCTGCCGCCTTCGATCATTTCAGTGGATACGATCCGATATTTTCAGGCATACAATCATGTGCGCATTTTTTCAGACTCCCTTCAGGGTGTTTGCGATAGCCTGGTTTATTCTACCCGCGATTCGGTCTTCCGTTTCTTCAAGGATCCCGTACTCTGGGCACGTGACAGCCAGGTGTCCGGAGACACGATCTTTCTCCTCACAAAAAACAAGAAACCCGATCAGATCTATGTGATCGACAATGGTTTTTCCGTCAACAAGACACCACAATCCCTTTTCAATCAGATCAGGGGCAATACCTTGAACGGCGTATTCAAGGATGGCACCATAGATTACTTAAGGGCCAAGGGCAGCGCTGAAAGCCTATACTACCTGCAGGAAGAAGACAGTTCATATTTCGGTATGAATTATGCAAAAGCAGATGCCATCACCATGTATTTCATCAATAAGGAATTGAAAAAAGTGACATGGGTGAATGGTGTCGAAGGCACAACCTGGCCATTCCGTCAGATACCGGAAGACAAGAAATTACTCCGCAATTTCAAATGGCAGGAATCCCGGAAGCCAAAGACGAAATACGAATTGTTTTCCAACTGATTTCGCCATGTCGTCATGCCCCTTCCGTCAGGAGCTTTCTTCCGATCTCACATTCCAGACATCTCTTAAAGGCGCAATAATTTTTTTCAAGTTCCAGCACAGCCTGTGTGTCGAAAGCACTCACGGCAGTATTCCCTTCTCCAAAGAATATCCTGGTAACGGTGTTCATTTCAGCTGATGTCTCGTGCAGCCATCGTAACGACTTTTCAATGAACTGGTTATCTTGACGATGTTTTCCATATGCGTACATGGTCGGGATGACTGTATTGATGATGATGTTATCCACCATGGTTTTCCCTAGTGTCTTTTGAATGAAATCCGCTGACTTATCGAGCCTGTAATGATAATGCCAGAAATCATTGGCCGTGATGCTGAACAGTGCCCTCACCTCCCCTATCGTGTGCAGTTCACGTACAACCGAAAACAACTGGTGAGATCCATGAATGAGCATGGATAGCTGTGCCAGTCGGATAGTTGGAAAATTCGAAGGCCTCATCCGAAGGAATTTCACGGGTGTACGGATCATCGACAAGCCGTATTTATGGCGCAGGAATCTATACTCCCGTTGTAATAATAACGCATAGGGGTCTTCATATTTACCCCCCAGCAACCCACACTGGCCCAACAAGAGTGCTTCGACCTGTTGTATAAGATTCCTATGGCGGCTGACCATCGACAGGGGCAGGGATCTTGCCATTTCTTCAAAAGCATCCGCGTTGACACTATAACCAAAATTGCGTGCAACCTGCCACCAAAAGACTTCTTCCCAATGACCGGTAAGTGATTCAAGGTTCGAAAGGATAAGGGATGCCTTGGTTTCCAGCCTATCTCTGACGAGTTGTTCCTTCCATGGTTCTCCAGGCATGATCCCAAGCCGCGTTCTTTCCGCCTCGCACGGCACCCGGCTCATATTCTGCATCCACCTTAAAAAATCATCCTTCAATAGAGCCGGCACCCTCCCCTGAAGCTCCAGGACCGGAACAGATGAATCAATGGTCCTGGTATGCTCCCATACGACATGCAGGATCACATTGTCATAGGTTTGATCGTGCTGATGCCCATGTCGCAGCCAGTCATCTGTTTTAATGTGCAGCTCGACATTCCCCGCCCATTCGGTCTCCCCGATCCGGATCCTTGCCGCAGAAAAATCCGGACCCTGATGGGTATTGAGTTTTCCAGGTGACAGGATTTTAATGGGCTCTGATTCGGTGCTTTCAAGGGAGTCCCTGTTGAAATATTGTTGCTGCCATATATACTGCAAAAGCCGCTCATTCATATGCCAGGAGATTATGTTTGGTCTGTTTTTACTCAGTCAAAAATAACCCCGGCCACAAGCCGATTGCAACGCGAAAACATCATCTCTCGAATGGAAAAAAAACGGGAAGAATCGTGAAAAAATCAGAAATGACGGTGAAGTGTATCCACGACGCGGCTCACGGGAAGCCCCATGACATTGTAAAAATCCCCATGTATCCCCTTTATACCGATCACCCCGATCCATTCCTGTATGGCATAAGCACCTGCCTTGTCAAACGGTTTGTAACGGTCCACATAGTGACAGATCCCTTCATAAGGGATTTCGTGAAAAGTCACTTCTGTCACATCTGAGAAATTGACGGATTTTTCGCCTTCAAGGATCACTACACCCGTGATCACGAGATGCTTTCTGCCTGACAGTCGTGACAGGATGCTGATGGCATCTGCCCGATCGGCCGGTTTTCCAATGATTTCACCGTCAAGTACCACCATCGTATCCGCAGCCACAATAGGCCTCCCTGCGCCGCTATCAACGTAACGGCGATCTGCCTCGACTGCACGGGCTTTCCCGTTGGCAACGTGTATGGCAGCCTCTTCAGGTGTGAACCCGTCAGGAAACGTTTCGTCAGCATGACTGGCGATGACTTCGAAATCGATCTCTGCCCATTCAAGCAGGGTTTTTCTTCGGGGAGATGCTGAAGCCAATACGATTTGTCTCATGGCAGGTCATCCGTTTTTTCAGCGGATACTGCAAATATCGCAATAGAAACCTATAAACTTCAGCATGTTATTCTTGCATACCTGCGGTCATTTCTTTTCTTTTGCAGTACGGATGTCCGTTTGGGGAATTCATTGACCCAAAGCTGGAGATTTAACCCTTTTGGGATTTTCCTGCTGATAACATTCGTCAAAGAGAACATTCATGTCAACAGAACATCAACGGTTCAGTACTACTGAAGTCATGCATATTGATCCAATGGACCGCATCCCGCACGTTGCGGTGATCATCCC
>CAJBPC010000167.1 GCA_903957405.1 uncultured bacterium
AACCAGAAAGGGGCGACCATGGAGTTGAATTTCCAGCAATTGTATGCCAAGTCAAGGCTGCTGCGCGCTGCCAGTGAGGGTAAGTCGAAGGCCGCCGTCGCCGCCCCGGTAGCGCCGCCGGTGAAAACGAAAATCTCGGATTCTACATCGAAGAAGTCAAAGGGGGCGAAGACGAAGAAGGGCAAGAAGGTGAAAAAGCCCAAGGAGAAGAAGATCCGGGAACCGAAAGAAAAGAAAGATCCGGAACTCGGTCCAGCCGCCCGTACGATCCTCGGCCTGCTGACCTCTGTGAAGCGCACCGGCATCACATACAATGAAGGGGGCACCACATTCGTTCCCGGCTGGATGGACAGCACGAAATTCCTGGGAAATAATTTCAGCAGCATGGCGCCCGGGATCGATTTTGTCATGGGGCGTCAACCAGACAGCAACTGGCTCAAACGTGCGGGTGCGAACGGGTTCATCACCAAGGACCCGATCATGAACAACATGTTCAGGCAGACCTACGACCAGCGACTGAGCATCAACGCGCAGATCGAGCCGATACGCGATTTTATGATCGACGTCAACTTGGACAAAACACTCAACAAGACCTACACATCCCTTTTCAAGGATACCGTCGGGACGGGCAGTTTCGTGAACCTCAGTCCGTACTCGGGAGGTGGCTTCAGCGTGAGCTATATCGCTTTCCAGACAATGTTCAAAAAGGTCGATCCAAATAATATCAGTGAAACATTCAAGACATTCGAGAGCAATCGCATCATTCTTTCCCGCAGGCTCGGCGAGGCGAATGAATACAGCAAGGTCGTCGGTGCGGATGGATACTACAAGGGTTATGGCAGATACGCGCAGGACGTGCTGATCCCTGCTTTCATCGCCGCTTATACCAATAAGGATCCTAAAACCATCAGCCTCATCAATAACAACGAAGGCGGATATGTGAAGTCGAATCCTTTCTCCGGCTACCTCCCGAGGCCCAATTGGAGACTCACCTATAACGGATTGAGCAGGCTGCCGGCCATGGAAAAGCTGTTCACGAATTTCGCGGTGACACATGCGTACAACAGCACTTTGGGGATGAACAGCTTCAATTCCGCACTCCTGTTCCAGGATGAGTTCGGTCTTGGCTTTCCGTCGTTCCTGGATACCGTTTCGGGGAATTTCATCCCATATTTCCTGGTGCCGAACATCACCATTTCGGAGCAGTTCGCGCCGATCATCGGCATCGATTTCTCCACGGTCGGCCAGCTCTCCGGCCGGTTCGAATTCAAGAAAAGCAGGAACCTGAGCCTCAGCCTGGTGGACTTCCAGCTGAGCGAGGTCCGCTCGACAGAGATGACACTTGGCGTGCGGTACCGAAAGCGCGGATTCCCGCTTCCCTTCAAGCTTCGCCTCAGCAAGAAAGAGCCTGCCAAGAAGATCGAGAACGACATCACATTCAACCTAGATTTCAGCATCCGCGACGATGTGAACTCCAATAGCCGATTGGATCAATCGAACGCCTTTGCCACCGGTGGGCAGAAAGTGATGTCGATCCGTCCCACGATCGATTACGTCCTGAGCAATCGCATCAACATTCAGTTGTATTTCGACCAGCGAAGGGTGAACCCGTATATTTCAAGTTCGGCGCCAATGGTGAATACACGCGCGGGTGTGCAGGTGCGGATCAGTCTGGCGCAGTGATGATATCGGTAAGATGAAAAGAAAGATCACGGGTGAAAGGGGCTGTCGGGCATGTGCCTGTCAGCGCCTTTCACCCGTGATCTTTGTATTTATTTGCGGTGGAGATAGAATGAATTTGCCTGTGCGGTACAGGTTACAACCAGGTCGTTGATGCATACATGCCGGGGTTGGTTGGCGCAGTACAGGACGATGTCTGCCACATCCTTTGCCACCAGCGGCTCATAGCCGGCATAGACGGAGTCTGCAGTCGGCTTATCCCCCTTGAATCGAACCATCGAGAATTCCGTGTCGGCCGCACCCGGATGCACGGCGGTGACTTTGATCGCATGCTTCAACAGGTCGACGCGCATGGCTTTGCTGATGGCATCCACGGCATGCTTTGACGCGCAATATCCGTTGCCTTTTTCATACACTTCTTTCCCGGCGATCGATCCCATGTTGATGATGTGTCCTCCGCCACCCTTGCGCAAGAGGGGGAGTATGGCCTTGGTGACGTACATCAGTCCTTTCACGTTCGTATCCATCATCACTTCCCAGTCGTCGAGGTCGGTATCTTCGAAATGGTCGCGGCCCAGTGCAAGGCCTGCATTGTTCACCAGGATGTCGATGGGCCGCCATGCTTCGGGGATCGATGCCATGGCATCGAATACCTGTTTGCGATCCTGCACATCAAAAGGGAGGGTCAGCACGTTCACGCCCGATGATTCCCTTATTTCCTTTTCAATGGCGTCGAGCCTGTCTTTCCGTCTGCCAGTGAGGATGACATGATCGCCATTGGCGGCGAAGTGTTCTGCGATGGCCTTGCCGAAACCGGATGTGGCACCGGTGACAAGGATGTTGCGATGGGCCATAGTGGAATGTTATTGTTGATGTATGAATTTCTTTCTCTCCGTTTGCAACGATGCTTCCGCGGTGGTTTCCCGGACTGTCCTAAGGCGTTGTATCCGGGGATCTTCGGCCAATGCCTTGCCGCATCGGCAGGAGCATTCGGCAGTTGATTTTTCCCGCTGCCCACGGCGCTGGGTGCATTGCCGATCAGCGGATGATCGTCACGGTGCCTTTCTTGTAGATGACCTTGCCGGTATATGCGGTCCCTCTGACATGCCAGACATAGGTGTCATTGGGCTGGTCCTTTCCTTTTATCCTGCCGTCCCATCCTTTGCCGATCTGATCTGTGCTGAATACGAGGTTACCCCATCGGTCATAGACTTTAAAGAATGCGATCTCACTCACCCCCACGGGTATCGGGGTGAGTACATCGTTCAGTCTGTCACCATTGGGCGTAAAGGCGGATGGCACGAAGATGTCCGGTTCCGTTTTGAATACCCGGATGCGGAGGGTGTCGTAGGCGAAGCATCCTGCGTCTGTAGTGACTTTCAGGAGATATATCATGTCGTCATCCAGCACGGAGGTGGGGTCGGGCGTATTGGCATCACTCAGGCCGGTAGGGGGTGTCCACTCGTAGTAGTCGCCCCCGCTTGCCTGAAGCTGCAGCGGTTGCCCCACCACTATCGTGGTGTCATTGCCTGCAAATGCCCTGACGGCTGGAAGAACCGTCACGCGTACGGTATCGAAAGAGGCTTTCGGGCATCCTTTGTTGTCGCGGACGGCGACGCGGTAAGTGGTCGACTGAAGGGGAAATGCGAGCGGATCGGGGATCTGGTTGTTTGATAGTCCCACAGAAGGCGACCACCGGTATGCGTTCCCGCCGGATGCCGTGAGCCTTATGGTATCGTCATAGCATATCGCCACATCCGGGCTGATCGTGACCGTGGGATAGGGTACGGTGGTGACCCTGACGCCATCCGAGGAAACGCAGCTTCCGATGCTTGCCGTTACCTGATAGAGTGTCGTTTGCGTCGGTGTC
>CAJBPC010000168.1 GCA_903957405.1 uncultured bacterium
ATATAGTACAATTCCCTATTCAGCGGGTACTTATTCAATGCAATATTCGCCTGATAGGGTTTCACGTACACTTCCAGCGGGCAGTTCGCACATTGCAGCGCCGCAATCCGCACTTTCCGAAGAAAACTCAACTGTGTCGTGTCCTCCGGATTTCCTATCCAGCTCACTCCGATATAACCGATCGCATTTGGATGCTTCGACACATAATCGATCACCCCCTCGCTGGTCTTTGCCGCAACGACAGATGCCGCAAACGGCTGACCCCTCAGCACAGAATCCAACATGAACCGCACGGTGCTGGTCGCCACATTGCCGTCCATCACCTGCTCATACCTGTAACCGCTCGTACCATTCAGCATCGACCGGATCTCAGACACGGAGAAAAGGCTGTCCTTGCAGTCGTTGTGTACGATCACCGCGATGGCATCGGATGCAACCACACCGAACATGGGCTTGAACTGGAGCGTATCCGCATAATAGGCCACCTCGTCTTCATTGAGCCCTCTCGTCACAATGACCAACCGAGTGCTGTCATTCGCCAGATCCTTCAAACATTCCGCCTCCGGCTTGTAATGGGCGATGATGCGGGCATCCGGATGCTGCGACAAAAATACTTTTATCTGGGAATCTATGACGGGCTGGAATGTCTCGTCGACACTGATGTGTATCGCACCCGACGTGAGGGTATCCTCACCGGCGATATACCTCGGCGTCCTGTCTTCCTTGCAACCCTCTGCAAAGATCATCACCGCCGTGAGCAAGACCACATACTCTCTGATGCACACAAGTATCCTCCGCATGGTGTTGGTTTAGTTTTTCGAATGCCCCTTGTACCCCCGCCAAAACCTAAATAGACCATAGAAGATGCAAACCACCCCGAAAAACACAGCAAGTTTCGGATCAAAGGCGCCTGCCATGCCAAAACGGTCGTGGTTGATGAAAAAAATGCCCAAACCCAACCACAGCACACCCATCGCGTAACTGTAGATCGTACGCATCGAAACCTGCCGATCCTCCTGTTTTCTGTCAAAATCCTGACGGTCCATGGCTTGAATTATTGGGTTGACAAGTTACTGATATTTTTCCCAAACACAAGTCATCATTGTGTCATCCCTATGATGCAGCAGCCTTGCATTATCCATAAGCGGCGGGCATTCTTTCCTATATTTGCGGCTCAATTAACAAAGCCATGAAGATACTGATGGTCTGCCTGGGAAACATCTGCCGAAGTCCGCTGGCGGAAGGGATCCTGCAGGATAAGGCCCTCAAGGCGGGGCTTGGCTGGGAAGTGGACAGTGCCGGCACCAACGGATACCATGTCGGAGAACCGCCCCACCGGCTTTCTCAAAAGGTCGCCATACTCAATGGGGTAGACATAAGCGGTCAAAAATCCCGAAAATTCCGGGCAGAAGATATCGAACGCTTCGACCGGATCTACGCGATGGCTTCGGATGTGATGGACGATATCCGGCGCATCGCGGGCGGGAAATTCGACCCTTCGAAGACATGCCTCCTGCTGGATGTCCTGCACCCCGGCGAGGACATGGATGTGCCCGACCCGTGGTACGGTGCCGAACAGGGCTACCATGAGGTTTTCAGCCTGCTCGACGAAGCCTGCGAAAAAATCATATCCCGGCATAACGATAAAGGATAAACGAAAATGATCAAACCAACCCTTCCCCAAGGCACGAGGGACTTCCCCCCGTCCGTCGTCAGGAAAAGACAATACATCCTCCGGATCATCCGGGAGGTCTTCGAGCGTTATGGATTTCAGCCGCTGGAGACACCGGCCATGGAAAACCTCGAAACCCTGCTGGGCAAGTACGGTGATGAAGGCGACAAGCTCATCTTCAGGATCCTCAACAACGGACTCGACAACCCGGCAAAACGCGAACAGGTCCTCGACGGGTTCCGACAAGTGATGGAAGGCACCGGCAGCAAGGCCGTCACAGAAAGAGCACTCCGGTACGACCTCACCATTCCCTTCGCCCGCTTCGTGGCAATGAACCACGGACAACTGCAGTTCCCCTTTAAAAGATACCAGATCCAGCCGGTATGGCGCGCCGACAGGCCCCAAAAGGGTCGATACCGCGAATTCTACCAGTGCGACGCCGACGTCGTCGGAAGCGCATCACTCCTCAACGAAGCCGAACTCGCGAACATCTACCTGGATGCATTCCGCATGCTGGGCATTCCGATAGAACTGCGCCTCAACAACCGGAAAATACTGGCAGCCCTGGCAGAGGCCTGCGGGGGTGCGGAAAAACTCACCGACATCACGGTCGCGATCGACAAGCTCGACAAGATAGGCATGGAAAAAGTGATGGAAGAACTCTCGCAAAGGGGTCTTTCAGATGAACAATCCTCCGCCATCGGCATGTACCTCTCCATCTCCGGCGATGTGGATGAAAAGCTGTCGAAGGCGGAAGCCCTACTGGGACACACCCCGCAGGGACAAAAAGGCATCGAAGAAATTCGCTGGCTGGCGAACTTCCTGAAGAAGGAAGAAGGAGGATACCCGTTCACGTTAGACTTCACCCTGGCACGCGGACTCAACTACTACACCGGCACCATCTTCGAGGTGAAAGCTGGCGGCGTCCAGATCGGCAGCATCGGCGGCGGCGGACGATACGACGACCTCACGGGTCTCTTTGGCGTGCCGGGCATCCCCGGCGTGGGCATCTCCTTCGGCGTCGACCGCATCTATGACGTGATGGAAGAGCGCGGATCGTTCCCGGAATCACTGGAAGTCGGCACGAAACTGCTGTTCTTCAACCTCGGGGAATCAGAATGCCGTTATGTATGGCCCATCCTGCAATCACTCCGGGAATCTGGTATCGCCTGCGAGATCTATCCGGAACAAACCAAGTTCGACAAGCAGTTCAAATATGCGGAAAAAAAGAAGATACCCATGGTCGTTATCGCCGGAAGCGAGGAGATCGCCAACGGAACGCTGAAGGTGAAAAACCTGACCACCTCCACCCAGCAGACCATCGGAAAGGATGAACTGAAAGAACTGCTGCTGCAAGCATCCTGAGCGCATCCCATCAGCCCCTCAACACAGGCGGCCGACAAAGAGCACCCATGCGCGACAGGTCATTGCCAACGGTTCGCGGCAGGTCATGTGTCGCCATCAAGGATGGTGGCCGAAGCACAGGGTCAGGATTCGTCCGACAGGCCCTCGTAGATCACTGCGGCACCCTGCCCAACGCCAACGCACATGGTGGCCAGACCAAACCTTGTCCCGCGCCTTTTCATCTCATGCAGCAGAGTGGCGGATATCCTCACGCCGGAACACCCTAGCGGATGGCCCAGTGCGATCGCACCACCGTTCACATTGACGATGACCGGATCGATGCCCAGTTCCCGCATACAGGCGATGGATTGCGAGGCAAAGGCCTCGTTCAGTTCCACAAGCCCGATATCACCAATGCTCATCCCTGCCCTTTTGAGTGCCATCCGGGTGGCGGGAACGGGACCGATGCCCATCACCGAAGGGTCCACCCCCGCTACGGCCATGGACACGACACGGGCCAGCGGCTTCAGTGCGTATCTGGCGACAGCGGCCTCGGATGCGAGGAACATCGCTGCCGCACCATCGTTGATCCCGGAAGCGTTTCCTGCAGTGACGGTTCCTCCCGCGGCGAAAGCGGGCTTCAGGGATGCCAGTTTCTCAAGCGTGGTGATCCTCGGGTGCTCGTCCGCCAGAACCTCCACCGGCTCAGCCTTCCCATTGCGCACCGGCACGGGAATTAGCTCGTCGGTCCATAGACCCGCCGCCAGCGACCGCGCATAGCGCTGCTGCGATGTGCATGCAAAAAAATCCTGTTCTTCCCTGCTGATATTCCACTGCCGAGCGACATGCTCGGCCGTCTCACCCATGCTGAAGGGATGATAGGCTTTCGACAACTCGGGATTAACGAACCGCCACCCAAGGGTGGTGTCGAAAACCTCCGCCCTCCTGGAAAACGGCTCCGTGTGCTTGGGCATGACAAAAGGCGCACGACTCATGCTTTCCACCCCGCAAGCGATCATCACCTCCCCGTCGCCACAGGCAATGGCCCTGGCAGCATCCATGATCGCCTGCAGACCCGAGGCGCAAAGCCGGTTGACCGTGACACCCGGCACCGACGGAGGAAGCCCCGCCAGCAAGGAAGCCATGCGGGCTACGTTCCGGTTGTCCTCGCCAGACTGGTTCGCCGCACCTGCAACCACATCGGCAACCGATTCCATCGGCACTTCCCGGTTCCGGTGCAGCAGTGCACGGATGGCAATGGCCAAAAGATCATCCGGACGCACCGCACTCAGACTGCCGCCGTATCGTCCGATCGGGGTCCGTAAGGCATCGATCACATAAACAGTTTCCATATCCCAAAGATAAACAGCCTTTTCGTCAACAAATGCCCCGCCGCGATTCCGGAAACATTCTCCAAATGGCAGCTGACGATAAGGAAACGGCGGGATTGACGGATACAAAGGCCTGTCAAGCCCATACTTGCGTATCTTTGTACCATGAAGCCTGCATCTCAACGCAACATCCGCCACCTGAGCCTAGAAGAAATCATTGAATACCTCGAAAGCATCGGGGAGAAAAAATTCAGGGCTGCGCAGATATGGGATTGGATATGGCAACTCAATGCCCAGAGTTTTGCGGATATGTCAAACCTATCTAAAGAACTCCGGGAAAAACTCGGCCAATCATTCACCCTTCCGGTACTGGTCGTTGACGCAACGCAATACAGTGCCGATGGCACGATCAAGTCGAGGTTCCGCACCTTTGACGGTCACTTTGTGGAAGGCGTGATGATTCCGACCGCGGAACGCCTGACGGCCTGCGTCTCCTCGCAGATCGGGTGCAGCCTGAGTTGTAAATTCTGCGCCACGGGTTACATCGAAAAACAACGCAACCTCCAGTTCGACGAGATATACGACGAAGTCATGCTGATCAACCGGCAGTGTGAGAAGATCTACGAGAAAAAAATCACCAATATCGTCTTCATGGGCATGGGCGAACCGCTGATGAACTACCGGCAAGTCCTCAAAGCCATCGAAAGGATCACCGCCCCCGACGGATTGGCCATGAGTCCCCGCCGGATCACCGTCTCCACGGCAGGCGTAACGAAACTCATCCGGCAGCTGGGCGACGACGGAGTGAAGTTCAACCTCGCACTGTCCCTACATGCCGCTACGGATAAGAAGCGAAACGAGATCATGGCGATCAACGAATCCAACAACCTGAAGTCACTGGTGGAAGCACTCAACTACTTCTACAAAATGACCGGGAATAAAGTGACGCTGGAATACATCCTCTTCGATAAATTCAACGACAGCCTGAAAGATGCGGATGACCTGATAAAGATCTACCGCCAGGTACCCGCCGACCTGGTGAACATCATCGAATACAACCCGATAGAATTCGCGCGCTACAAGAAACCTGACGAACAGACGGTAGAGGCGTTCATGACATATCTCGAAAAATACCGCGTGAACTCGAGACTCCGCAAAAGCCGAGGCAAGGATATCGACGCAGCCTGCGGACAGCTGGCCAACAAAGAGATTCCCGCCTATTAATAA
>CAJBPC010000169.1 GCA_903957405.1 uncultured bacterium
GCAAACGGCATGACAACCGACCGGTGTGAAATGAATGAACTTTATTATATCCTGAAAAGATGCACTCGCCCGGTAGAATAAAAATGGAATCTACCGGGCATATGAACGAGCATCCTCAGGTCGTTGAAAATGACATACTCAACATGGTTGACTGAAAATCTTTTGAAAAAAACTAAACACATAGATGAATATCAGAGAAATTTATAAAGGGAAACGCATATTTTTAACCGGTCATACAGGTTTTAAAGGATCCTGGCTACTCACGTGGCTGCATGATATTGGTGCAATAGTGAAAGGTTATGCGCTTGAACCACAATCGAAAGATGATTTATATAACGACATAGGAGGAGACCAACTTTGCACATCTATCATTGCCGACATAAGAGATGTCAATAGATTGTCAATAGAGATGGGATCTTTCAAACCCGACTTCGTATTCCACCTCGCAGCACAACCCCTGGTCCGCCTCTCTTACGGAATACCGCTCGAAACCTTCGCAGTAAATGCAATAGGTACCGGGCATGTACTTGAAGCCATCCGTGGTCTTGATCATCCTTGCACCGGCGTCATGATCACGACAGATAAAGTTTATGAAAATCCTGAAAACGGAATTCCATTTAAAGAAACTGACAAACTCGGAGGTCACGATCCTTACAGCGCATCCAAAGCTGCAGCCGAAATAATCATATCTTCTTACCGCAGCTCATTCTTCAACCCATTGCAGATTCATGATCATGGAAAATCCATCTCATCTGCCAGAGCAGGGAATGTGATCGGGGGAGGTGATATGGCAAGCGATCGCATCATACCAGATATCATTCGGGCACTGACAAACGACAAAAAGATCTCTATCCGAAATCCAATGGCTACCCGCCCATGGGAACATGTACTCGAACCGCTTCAAGGGTATCTTATGCTAGGTGCACTTCAATACCAATATCCCGGGAAATATGAAAGCAGCTTCAATTTCGGACCACATCCTGATCACACCAATTCAGTAGAGGTTCTTACAAGAAGATTGCTAGAGCGTTGGGGTGACGTTACAGATCGAATTGAATTTAATCAGGCAGAACAACTTAAGGAAGCAAGTCTCCTTAATCTTGACATCTCTAAAGCCAATTACGACCTAGGATGGGAACCACGTCTTAATTTCCAGGAAACCGTCAATATCACAGCAGACTGGTATCGAGATCGCCACCTGAAAGGCATGGATGCCAGAGGACTGATTCTTCGAGATATCCATCACTTCGAAACACTCTATTGATTACTGACCCGATCTGTGTTTAATCCCTCACCCACCAAGGTCTGAAATAAAAGGCTGCCTATATAATCGCTTGCCAGTGGCTTTAAAGATGGCATTGGCCACGGCACCGCCGGTGGGTGGCAATGCGGGTTCGCCAAGGCCTGTGGGATCGTATTCGCTATCCACGAATGTCAGCTCCACCTCCGGGATCTCTTTCATACGGATCATCCTGTATTGATGAAAGTTGTTCTGTTCAGGCTTACCATCTTTGAAGGAGATCCTTCCGTACATCGCATGCCCGAGGCCGTCGACGATGGCACCCATGACCTGCTGCCTTGCCCCGCTCTCATTGATGACAGGCCCGCAATCAGACGCTGCATATACCTTGCTGACGACAGGCTTACCGGCCTTCATGACCACTTCCGACACCTGAGCGACATAGGATGCATGAGAGAAATACACGCTGAATCCCTGGTGCACGCCCTTCTTCTTACCCCACCCTGATTTTTCAGCAGCAGCCTTGATGACGGATTCGAAACGGGCGATGTTATATTTGATATTGCCCACCGGTGCCGTACGCGCCTTCTGAAGCAACTCCAGCCTGAATGCCACAGGATCCTTACCGGCAGCCGCTGCAACCTCATCGAGGAAAGCCTGCTCCGCAAATCCAAGGAAATTGGTGGTGGGTGCGCGCCAGGCACCCGTCGTGATGGGTGACTTATGGTCGATGGATTCTATCAAAAGATTCTCGATCGCACCGGATGGAAAGTTATCCTCCCGCGTGCTGTTGTCGGCGTTGATGCCCGCACCCCTCAGTTTATACCCTGTCACATTGCCCTGGGCATCAAGGGCGGCTTGAAAGCGATATTTGACTGCCGGACGATAAATCCCTCCTGACATGTCATCTTCACGGGTCCAGGTCAGCTTCACGGGCATTTTGATGATGGAGGAGAGTTCTGCCGCCTCCATCACATAGTCGTTCTTCAAACGACGGCCAAACCCTCCGCCAAGCCTGGTCAACTGAAGGCTGATCTTATCTTCCGGAATGCCGAGCAGCTTGGAGACCATGCTGCGGGCGGATGCAGGCGTCTGTGTGGGACCGACAAGCTCCACGCCGTCGCTGCGCACATCCGCAAAGAAATTCATCGGTTCGAGCGGGTTATGTGCCAGAAAAGGACTCTGGTACTCCGCCTTGATCACTTTGGCAGCATTCCTGAATGCCGCATCAACATCCCCATTTCGCCTCCGCACCACAGCCTTGTCGCTGTCAAGCATGGATGCCATAAGCTTGTCGTGATCCGCACTGCTCTCTATCAAACCATCCTGTTCATATTCCACTTTAAGAACCTTTCGAGCTTTCAATACCTGCCAGGTCGACTTACCCACAATGGCCACATTGTTCTTAAAAGTGACCACAGCGATGATGCCGGGCATCGCTTTTGCCTTTGCATCATCCACCGATTTGAGTTTGGTGCCGAAAGCGGGCGGTCGCTGCAACATGGCATGCACCATCCCCTCTTTGTAGAAATCCAGTCCGAAGATCCCCTTGCCCGTTACGATGTCACGGTTGGCGATGTTCCGGATCGGCTTGCCGATGATCCTGAAATCTTTCCGGTCTTTCAAAATCACATCCTTGGGCATTTCCACCATGGCGGCCTCTGTGGATAATTCGCCATAACCCAGCTTCCGGCCACTTGCTTTATGAAGTACAACACCCGGCTCGGTCGTGCATTCCGACATCGGCACCTGCCAGCGACCGGCCGCCGCGGCCATGAGCAGATAGCGGGCGGATGCTCCGGCCTTGCGAAGGCGTATCCATGAATGCGGAATCGCACCGCTGCCACCGGTTAGTTGCCGCTCGAACTTCTTCGTGTCCAATGGCGCTTGCTTCACGATCACCTTCGTCCAGTCCGCATCCAGCTCCTCCGCCACGATCTGCGCAAAGGAAGTCATGATGTTCTGTCCCAGCTCCGGATTGGGAGAAAATATTTGCACGATCCCTTCAGGAGTGATGGAAAGATAACTGTTGAAAGCCGGCATGACCAACGGGTCTGCGGCATTCATGAGCACAGGCATGGAGGCGTTGGCGGAGTCCCATTTGAAGCCGAGCATGAGCCCCCCTCCTGCGAGGGCTATGTTCTTCAGGAATTCCCTGCGTTTGTCGTTGTGTGCGGATGTCATCTGCGGTCAATTTTCGTGTATGGATACCTGTTAGACTCAGCCTTCCGTGGGAGAAGCAGGCCTTTTCATGATTTCTTTTTACCTGCGGCAACGACGGCTTCGCGGATGCGATGGTAGGCACCGCAGCGACAAATATTGCCATTCAGGGCATTGGCGACGTCATCGGGCGTCGGTTGGGGATTGCGCTTCAGCAATGCCGCGGCAGTCATGATCTGTCCCGCCTGGCAATAACCGCACTGAGGCAC
>CAJBPC010000170.1 GCA_903957405.1 uncultured bacterium
TCAGAATATGAATTTCAATGGCTATATGGTTGCGATAATGGCACTGATGGAAGCGCCTGCCATCATCATTGGAGTAATGCTGATAAAGTTACACACGGAAAAAATTGAAAAAAACATTGATTTGAATTCCATCATCAAACATTCATTCACCAATGGCAGTGTGCTGCTGATTTTAGGAAGTTTGATCATTGGCATATTGGCAAGTGACAAGCAGGCCCAAGGGATAAAACCATTCACCACAGATATTTTTAAAGGGTTTCTTGCAATTTTTCTTTTGGATATGGGCATCACAAGCGGAAAAAAGCTGCATGATTTTTTTAAAAATGGTTGGTTCACTGCCCTATTTGCGATTTTCATACCCTTGTTGAATGGTTGTCTTGTTGCAATTTTGAGCAGATACATCACACATGATATTGGAAACAGGTTCATCTTTTCAGTTTTAGCAGCAAGCGCCTCCTACATTGCGGTTCCGGCAGCGCTTAAAATCGCAGTACCAAAGGCTAATCCCGGCATTTTTTTACCAATGGCTTTGGCAGTGACCTTTCCGTTCAATATTACCATTGGGATGCCTATCTACTTTTTAGTTGTCAACCATACTGTGTGATCTTGACATCCGGCAAGGATATCCCACTTTTTTTCCGCACCACATTGGATTGTCAGTGTTCTGTTCATCAATGGATACTTGCATATAAAAATTTTGCCGGAAGCATTTCCTTGGGATGATGAAGGGCTGAATGAAAGCTGACCGCCATTGAAGTAAGGCGAATGCGATGCTTTTGTTGACGGCATTACCTGATCTGCTTTCGCATGGGATCATACAAGCCTACCAGAACGCAGTTTCCTTTCGTGTCGATGCGGAGTCCTCCATATCTGGCAGAATCATACTTAGCGGAGGTTCCTTCCTTGAAGAAAAATGATTCCGCGCCGATATGGATATCATCATACCTGCCTTTTGTGTATGGTATCAGGTATTCGCCATCCGAAAGCGGGGCCCGGTTTTCCTGTAGGCGCACACGGTTTGCAATACCGGAGGGGTCAACCCGCACGACACAATAGCCGCGCACCGGAAAATGGCTGAACGTATCGTTCGTAGCTTCTCCGATCTTGTAATTCAACGCCATGTAGTCTCCTTGCATGAGTGATCGGGGATCAACCGGTGCCAGCTCCAGGAGCACGAGTTTCCCTTGGGAAAGAATGCGCTCTTTTTGGACCACCGAATAGAGCAGATATCCCATTAACAGGAACAGATTGACCGTTATAAACATTAGGCTACTCTTTTTCATGTGCCAGCAGTTTTTTCCGGGTGACGATATGGAAAACAAGGAAGCCCGCACCGGTGGCCATCATGAGAAATGACTTATTCAGCAAGGTCATCTTCATGTCGTAGTAGTACTGTCCTATGAAGTACAGGAAGGCGATGATTCCGATCACGAAAGCTGTATTGTGACTCACCAGAAATGCAACGAGGATGATCAGCAATGCACCCGTGATGGCCGGAGCCATCACGATCGGTGACAGGATGAGGAGGCTAGCGGCAAGGATCATGATCCGTCCCCGGAGGTCTGTAATGCCGAGAACATGTCGAAGGCGGTCGACGAGGTATGCTATTCCGCCGATGGTCGCCACCGAAGTCAACCATACATATTGCTTTTGCATGTTCAATAGGCCGATGAACAATAAAGATAACAGCCCGACGACCAGTCCGATGACGATGGCTATCCTCAGTGGGAGGAAATATGCAGCATAACGCCTACCGACCGAGAGGATGGCCGCTTCGTTCAAATTGACCCATAACAGCAGATACACCATGAGCAGATTGTACAGATGTATCCAATCCTCGTGTTTTTCCACGAGCAATATCGCCGGAAATCCACCGAATAAAATGAGGAAGGAGAGGAATGACAGCATGTAATTTCGGTTAACCATCAGCGTTATGACGGCAATGGCCATGAACAGGAAAACGACGTACGTGAAACGGAGGTTGAAATCATTCAGCCCGATGGCGACCTGCAGGTATCCGATGATGAACAGGGATATGGTGAAAGTGTCCATGACCAGCAGGTCATATTTTTTGTTGAGCATGACAGCGACTGCAATGAACATCAAACCGGAGAACAGCATGGCGGGTCCTGAATTGTAAAGTCCGGCGATCCCCAGGAATCCGGAGAAGGAAATTCCGGCCATGATACCGCCAATGACGGACAATAACTTCAGCGACAGTCCGGATTTGTCGGCACTAGACCTTTCATGGTCTTTCAACGCGGCGTCTCGGTCGAATTTGAAACCCTCCCAGGTCGACTTCCGCAAGTCGTCCAGTTCGGTCAGAAAATCTTTTTGTTCACTCATGGTTCCATTTTCGTTGAAGTTTTATCAGATAACCGATGACGGCGCCAATGCTTCCTGCGATGAATAGGGTGATGAACAGGTATATCCACGAGCCTTCACTGATCTTAATGAACCAGGTTGCCGAAATGACCACGATGCTCAAGGCGATGACCGCCGGCCAGAAGATCCTGCGGAGGAGAAGCCCATGATGCAAGGCGAGTGGGTAGAGCACTACGATGCCCGCCAGCAAGGCAGGGAATACGGGATGATAGGGCTGCATGATCCCATTAACGACCCCTAGCGTGCCAAAGATAATGGTGGCCAGGGCAAGGGTTTGTCCGAGCCATGTGGGCAGGCGAAATGCAGCTGACCTACCGGAAAAGAAAAATGCGATGATGAGCAAACTTGCATTGAAAAAAAACAACACGGAGAAATTCATGACTGTAGGCCATTGCCTTTGCATTTGATCCATATAGGTTATCAGGGTGATGTTCCATAATAGGACATAGCCCAGCCATAGTGGCGGGAAATCCGATACGACCACCCAGATTGTGATGAAAAGCGTCCACGCAAGAAAAAAATCATAGGCATTCGCCCCCGTCTGATAAATCTGGCCGAAGACGGCAAAGAGTACACCTGCCAGAACCGCGGCAGCCGACAACAGCACTTTACGCACGGCAGGTTGAAAGGTCTTGGCGAGCGACAAAGATGCAGTCAGGACTACCAATCCGGCGATTACGCCGAGTTTCAGAAACCGATGCAAGTCCTCCCAGTTATACGCAAAAAAGAATATGATGCCCGAAAGCGTGAAACCGGCGCCCAATGCGAGCGTGCTGAGCCGCAGAAATCGTTGCCATTCTCCTCTATCGTGATACACGTTTTCCGACAGCAGATGCTCAACCGCTGTTTCATTGAGGTTGCTGTGCCGGCTCAATAAATGGATCTGTTGTCTTCGGATATGACGTGCCTTCATACTTGTATGAAGAAACGACAATTTTCTTAATGAAAAAAAGCCTTTCGCATCTTAGCTGCTGAGGGTAGAGGATTCCGAAGCACATGATGATGTATAGGAGCGATAATTTCCTGATCACATCGCAAGGGCATGAAAACTTCAATCCAACTTCGAGAGGCACACTTCGATGCCAGGGAAACATTCCAGTATTTTCGACCGGCAGAGTGAGAAAGGGATGCGATGTCTTGATGAAGAAAAAGAATATAAATATAAAATAACATGCAGACCGGAGAATGATCAAAGCCAAATAAGGGAGCATATCGGTCGGACATTGCCGGCCATGAGATCGTGTACTGAATAAAAAAAATGAGGGAATCAAGGCCGTCAGCACCGATCAGCGAGGTTCCGAGATCAAGGTTGCCAGCAATGCTTCAAATTTGATCCGGGATATCATCATCGCCCCAAGGCTTTCAAGATGTTCGGTATACACCTGGCAGTCGATGAGTTTGACGCCCTCGCATTGAAGCTGTTCCACGAATTTTATGAATGCGAATTTACTGGCATTGCTTTGTCGAGCGAACATGCTTTCACCGAAGAAAATCCTTCCGATCCTTATGCCGTAGAGACCACCTGCCAGTTGTCCGTCTTTCCATGCTTCCGCACTGACGGCGTGGCCATGTTCGTGCAGCTTCTTGTAGGCTTTGAGCATCGCCTTGTTGATCCAGGTACCGAACTGTCCGGGTCTGCGGATGCTGCCACATTGCGTGATCACTTCGTCAAAAGCCTTGTTGATGGTGAATTCGAAGGCATTCCGTTTGATGAGCACGTTCATGCTTTTACTCACATTGAGCAATTCAGGTATCAATACGAAACGCGGATCAGGCGCGTACCAGTGCGGCGTTGATCCACTGAACCAGGGAAAGATCCCGCTGCGATATGCGAGCAGTAGCCTCTCTTCGGAAAGGTCCCCTCCTACGGCCAGCATGCCATCGGATTCTGCGAGGGCGGTATCCGGGAAGGTTAGGGATTTGTCCAGTATGGTGATGGGCATAAGGTTATGGGAGAAGATCCGGATGGGAAGCCGCGGTATGGAAAAAACTCATGATTCCGACATCACCTCGATGGTGGCACCGATACCCCTATCGGTTATTGCGTCACACATGGGTTTAAGGGTTTCATAAGAACCATTTTTCACGGCATATTTCCCGTGATGGTGGATGATCATCGCGCATTGCTCCGCTTGTTCGTGGCTGTGATCGCATACTTCCACGAGGGTTTCAATGACCCA
>CAJBPC010000171.1 GCA_903957405.1 uncultured bacterium
TACAAAAGGATGATGACCGGGGAAGGCGATATGCGCAGGAACATGCCGACGGGAAAGGCTTTTATTGTGACAGGGCAGCCTGAATTCATGCGGGCCAGGGATAATTTAAAAGATGCTGTGGCGCTCATACCGGAAAGGGGGGAGTCTTTCTTTGAAGCGCTCGAACATCCATTATTGGGTAGGCTTTCAGCAAGGGAGTGGAGTAATTTGCTCTATAAGCACCTTGACCATCACCTCCGACAATTCGGGGTTTAACCAGTGAAAATGTCATTCAAGCGAATATTGCCCACATGTCTGATTTTCGTTGTTTTTTCTTGCATTTCCACCAAGCGGATTGACATACCCGGATTGGAGGGCAAAGTGTTGACGGGTTCCGATTTCTGTCAGATGGCTTCGGGATATTCATGGCAAGAGCGGGATTCGCTTTCATTACATGCTTTCGGAAAGGGGAGCATACCGCCTTTTTACAGAAGATTCATACCGGTAAAGGTGATGGGAACTGACGCGGTTGGGGGAAAACATAAAGCAGTTTTTTTTGTTGCTCGAGATTATTTCATGATTGGAAATGCTTCAGACTGGGTGCGTGTGCCATTAACGCCGATGGCCGCCCAGGTCGTTGCTGACCGGCTTGATTGTTTCCTACCCACCAAAAAACTCGTTGATATCATCTATGAGCAGAGCAAGGTCAGGCTCAATCCCGTACCTATGTTTGCCTTTCGTGACAGTACAGTTACAATGATACATCACCATCTGATCATAGAAGGCCAACGAAAAGGTCGTAAAGGGCTGATCAGTGGCATCAAGAAGGATGTTGTGCTTTGCAGCGAATCGGCCATGAGGGGGAAGTTCGATCGTGTTGCGATTTATGGATGGCATAGGCCGGATGGCCTGCCGATACAGCCGCTTTATACTGGACATGTCAACCGCTATGTCGATTATAGCCATGGTATAAGACTGGTCTACAGAATGGTAAAGGTGGATGATAAATGGATGGATTACAGAAATCTCATGGAGGATCCGAAACTCCGTTGGCTGATTACAGATGAGCAGGGACGGATGCTATTAAGGTATTAACCAGTTGACTCAAAGCGGGATTTAATAGGAATCATGGCATTTGTAATCATGAGAGAAATGGTACTTTTTGGTGTGGCGGGCACATTGTATGTTTTAAATCCCTATTTTGGGTTGTAAAACGTCTTATTTTTTTGTCAGATAGATTGCCATACAACGAAGAAACAGTGCTATCCCTTTTAAGCAAGGATAGTCAATATGCCTTTCAGCTTATTTATGACCGGCATAAAGATGGGATATTCCGGGTGGCTGTCAGCATGCTTAAATCAACCGTATTGGCACAAGAGGTTGTTCAGGATGTTTTCATGAAGGTATGGTTCGAGCGGCAGAAGCTTCATGAGTTGAGGTCTTTCGAGGATTGGCTTTTCATTGTTGCGAGGAATCAAATCTTCAATCAGCTTAAGAAGGTGTCGATAGAGTGGAAAAATGCAAAGGGGTTACATGAGCAGGGGACTTATGAATCAATTTTAGATGATACTGAAGTCAATCTTGACCGGAATGCATACAGCCAACTTCATCAAAAGGCAATGGAAAGCTTAACGAATCACCAAAAGGATGTCTATCAATTAGTGAAGTTAAAGAGCTTTTCTTACCGGGAAGTCGCTTTAATTTTGAACATATCTCCTCTTACGGTAAAAAAACACATGTCTCGCGCGCTTCATTCCATCCGTAAGTACATTCATCAAGCAGGATTCAGAATTATTTAAAAAAATCCCCCGGATCTGTACTACCATCGCTCCAATGTATTGTCTTTAATGGACAATCATATCCATGCAAAGGAGCGAAATACACGAATTGCTTGAAAGATATGTCAGAAATGAACTGAATGGGGGAGAGCTGGATCTTCTATTCGAGATCATTGCGAGTGGCAGGTACGATGAGTTGGTACAACAATTCCTCGAAGAAAGGCTGGGTACTCCTTTAGCTGATTCAGCGGGTATCCCCGCAGATGTATCGGATGGTATCATGCGTAATATTTCGCAAGCTGCAGCATTTACCGATCGTTCTATTTCCGCTTCATACCGTAATTCATTTGGAAGGCGATCGGCTATCATATTCCGTTATTTAGTTGCGGCATCCCTTTTTATTTCGGTTGTTTTATACGTGATCTATTCTCGCCCGGATAGCAAAGCTCGTTTCATCACGTTCATCCCTCAGGAAAATCATATACACAAA
>CAJBPC010000172.1 GCA_903957405.1 uncultured bacterium
AGGCCAGCTGTAAGGGATGATCGCCCTTTTCAGAAAGCCCCTCAATGGTCGTGATCTTCGACACCCCGACAGCAGAAACAGGAAGCAAGCAAGACCTCACGGGATTCCCGTCGATATGGATCGTGCATGCCCCGCACTGGCCAAGGCCGCAGCCGTACTTGGTGCCCAAAAGGGCGAGATGATCCCTAAGCACCCATAGCACGGGCGTGTCGGCCTCCACCTCCACGCGCAGTTCTTTTCCGTTCACCTTCAACTTGTATGCAGGCATAGATGGTAGTTGGTAATTGATGAAATTTGTTGTTTGAAAGACAAATTCAAATGCCAAATGAAAGTTACGACAAACCGCGTAATGGCAGTAATTTAATACCTTAGATTTCTAAATACAGCGTAATGATAAAAAACATGTTCTGCCTGCCGGCGGGCTTACTGGCCTGGGTGTTAATATCTTGTGGAGATCCTGGCCCGGTAAAACCCATTTCCGTGATTCCAAAACCATCCTCCGTCGTCATGGGAACAGGTGCATTTACCATGACCGATAAAACCATCGTGCAAACAGATGGTAAAGAGCCTGAAACGCAAAGGATTGCAACCTACCTGTCAGACTTCCTGAAACCCGCCACAGGATACCGTTTTCCGGTGTCGATGCAGAACGGTGATACCACCGGACTGATCCGGCTGAGCTTGTCAAATGCAGACAGCAGCCTCGGAGAGGAAGGATACCTGCTGAACATCTCCACCCGCCAGATCCTCCTCACCGCCCACAAGCCTGCAGGGCTGTTCCGAGGGGTGCAGACCATCAGGCAACTGCTGCCTGCGAACATTGAAAGCGGATCGGTACAGCAGACCGCCTGGCAGCTGCCGGTCTTGGAGATGCGCGACTTCCCGGAATACGGATTCAGAGGCGCGATGCTTGACGTGGCAAGACATTTCTTCGGCGTCGCGGACGTGAAGCGATTCATCGACCAGCTTGCAAAATACAAGATGAACATCCTGCACCTGCACCTGAGTGACGACCAGGGATGGCGCATCGAGATCAAAGCATGGCCAAAACTCACCTCGGTCGGCGGACTGACACAGGTCGGAGGCGGTAAGGGCGGCTTCTACACACAGGAGCAATACGCCGATATCGTTCAATATGCAGCAGATCGCTTCATCACCATCATCCCGGAGATCGACATGCCCGGCCATACGAATGCCGCGCTGGTATCCTATCCGGAACTGCACTGCAGGGATACCGCCCTGAAAAGCTACACAGGCACAGAAGTCGGCTTCAGCAGCCTCTGCACGTCAAGGGAAACGACATACCGGTTCGTGGAAGATGTCATCCGGGAACTCTCCGCCATCACACCCGGCCCTTATATCCATATCGGAGGCGACGAAAGCCATGTGACGCCCAAGAAGGATTATATCACATTCATGAATCGTGTGCAGCCCCTGGTATCGAAATACGGCAAGAAAGTGATCGGATGGGATGAGATCGCACACGCAAACCTGGAGCCGAATACGGTCGTGCAGTTCTGGGCCGATGTACCGAACTCTCAGATGGCTGTGAAGAAAGGTGGTAAAGTGATCATGTCCCCTTCGAAGAAAATATACCTCGACATGCAATACGACAAAAATACAAAGCTTGGCCTGCACTGGGCGGCATATGTCGAGGTCGATGACGCATACAAATGGGACCCGGCAACGCTTGTGCCCGGCATCAAAAGAGAAAACATCTTAGGAGTGGAAGCGCCTTTGTGGACAGAGACGATCGTGAAAATGGATGACATCGAATACATGGTGTTCCCAAGGCTGCCGGGTGTTGCAGAGATCGGATGGACGGCAATCAAG
>CAJBPC010000173.1 GCA_903957405.1 uncultured bacterium
AGGACAGAAGCAAAAGCCATCATCGACAATTATAAAAAAGAATTCTCCGGCATAACATCTTACATGGAGAATACCGTGAATTTCGCACGCGAAAAAGGATACGTGCAAACCCTCATGGAACGTAAACGATGGCTGAGGGACATCAACTCTTCCAATTTTACTGTCCGTGGCTTTGCCGAACGAAACGCCATCAACTCTCCCATACAGGGCACTGCCGCGGATATGGTCAAGTTGGCCATGGTAAGGATTCATACAGACCTTAAAAATCAAGGGCTCCGCAGCAGAATGATCATGCAAGTGCATGATGAACTGGTCTTTGATGCACACAAAGACGAAACCGAAGTCCTGAAAAAAATCATTTTGGAAGGCATGCAGCATGCACTTCCGCTGCCAAATGGAGTACCCGTTATTGCAGAAGCCGGTATGGGTGACAATTGGCTGGAAGCACACTGAGAAAATACTGAAAATTGTATGGAGAGCGTTCTTCAATTATCTAATCATCAATTCATCTGCCTCTTATGGTGACAAGATTTTTTATCTGGTGGTTCAAGCTTAATGGATGGAAAGTTGGAGAAACCATCCCTCAGGAAATTAGAAAGGCCGTTGTGATAGCCGCTCCGCATACATCAAACTGGGACTTTGTCTTCGCACTTGCCACATTCAAAATGCTCGGCATCAAAGTCAACTATCTGATAAAAAACGATGTCTACCGATTTCCTTTCAGACGGCTATTAGACAACACCGGTGCCATTCCTGTAGCAAGAAACCGCAGTCAAAACTTAGTTGATACCATCGTTCAGAAATTGGACGCTGCAGAAAACCTTTACCTGATGATTCCCGCAGAAGGTACCCGCAGTAAAGTTAGCCGCTGGAAAAGTGGATTCTATCACGCTGCCGTAGGGGCAAATGTTCCTGTAGTACTTGGTTACCTGGATTATGAAAACAAAATTGCAGGATTCGGGAAAATAGTCCACCTAACAGGGGATAAGCAAAAAGATTTGACAGTCATTCGCGAATTTTACAGACCCATAAAAGGTAAACATCCTGAAAAATTCGACATCGAAGCTGTAAAACTTGATTGATCACACATTATCTGTTTTAAAAAAATAGGATGTGATAATTTTATCTCCTTAAGTACATAACAAGACCAAACCATGCATTTTTCAGACCTCTTTCGATTTTGGAGTAATATCAGCAGCCGGTATTTCTTGGTTGCAGGTTTAGCATTCCTTCTGTTCTATGTAATCATTCGAAAAATCGTAAAAGATAAAAAGATCCAGAAAAAATTTCCTGAGACAAAGGAATACCTAAGAGAAATCGGTTACTCGGTAACAACCACTTGCATTTTTGCCATCGTGCCATGGGTATTGATCAAACATCCGGCAATTTTACCGCATACCACACTTTACCAAAACATCACAGACTATGGATGGATATGGTTCATACTCGCATTTCCTGTCATGTTCCTCATGCATGACACTTATTTCTACTGGACCCACAGGATGATGCATCACCCAAGACTATTTAAACATTTTCACCTAGTACACCATAAATCCACCAACCCATCCCCCTGGGCCGCCTATGCTTTCCACCCGCTGGAAGCCGTAGTGGAAGCAGGGATTTTTGTAGTTTTTCTTTTTACCATCCCCATGCACAAATTGCATTTCTTCCTGTTTTTTCTGATGTCCATCATCTATAATGTTTACGGGCACCTGGGGTGGGAATTGTACCCTAAGGGATTCAGTAAGCATTGGTTGGGGAAATGGATCAACACCTCCGTGAACCACAACCAGCACCACCAATACTTCAAAGGCAACTATGGCCTTTACTTCCTTATTTGGGACAGGATCATGGGCACCGTACGCAGTGATTATGACAAACGATACGACGAAGTAAAGAACCTCAAATGACGCCCACGATCTATTATTGCTATGATGCCTATTGCGGATGGTGCTACGGCTTCAGTCCGGTAATCCGACAAATAGCAGAAGATTACCAGCATAAACTGGCTTTCGAAACACTTTCGGGCGGAATGATCCCCAAAGAATCGGCACAACATATTGGCAAAATCGCTGAATACATTCGGGGAGCATACCATACAGTGGAAAATACGACCGGCATCGTATTCGGTGAAGACTACCTCTGGCACATAAAAAATCCAGAGAAAAGTGACTGGTTTCCACATTCGGATAAAGCTGCCACAGCACTTATAATTTTCAAAGAACTGTTTCCGGATAAATCCGTTGAATTCGCGGCACAACTCCAAAAAGCCTTACTCTACGAAGGAAGAGATCTCACGGATGACGAAGCCTACCGGCATATACTTGATGAATATGAGATCAATGCAACTGATTTTTATGAAAAACTGAATTCCGAAGAGTATCAGGAAAAAACCCAATATGAATACACCCTCGTCAAACAACTCCGTGTGAACGGCTTCCCGGCAGTATTTCTCCAAACGGATGACCTGAAGTTCTTCCTGCTCACACGCGGATACACTAACTATGACACCCTCAAAGAACGAATTGAAAAAATTCTTCAGGACATAGAAAACAAAACCCAGCTGCCATAACCCCTTTCCTGAAAACAAACAAGTTGGGTCAGTAGAACCACTTGCAATCGATTCATCCGATAAATTGTAACTTGCAGCCTTTCAATCATAATATGGAATACAATAAGATCATATCAGTAACCGGCCTTCCCGGACTCTTCGAACTCGTAAGCAGCAAAAACGATGGCGCATTGGTTCGATCCCTGAACGACAAAACGACCAAATTCGTTTCTAGCCGCGTACACAACTTCTCCCACCTGGAAAGTATTGAAGTTTACACACAGGATGAAAATGCCAACCTGGCTGAAGTCTTTTTGGCGATGGAAAAGTCTGCAGAAACCCTTCCAGATGAAAAAGAGGAAGGATCCGTGAAAAGCTACTTTGAAAAAGTATTCCCGGAAATGGACTTCGACCGCGTCTACAATAGCGACATGAAAAAAATGGTTCGCTGGTACCTGATCCTGAAAGGAAACGACGTGGAAATCAAACTGCCAACTACTGGGACAGAAGAAAACGAACAGGATGAAGCTGGAGATGCCTAATGAAGCGCAAAGACACGCCCTCAGCTTTCTCTTAACGATTTCCATTATTGAGCCATAGCAAACACCATGAACTACTCCGCAGACATCAGCAAAATCGAACGGCACTACCTTCCGAAGGATTTCAGCATCACAGACTGGTCCGGACTTGAACCTTTTTTCATAGAACTAACCGACCGCCCCTTACACTCGGTGTCAGACCTTGAAAAATGGATGAAGGATATGAGCGAAGTAGAAGCTGCAGTAAGCGAGGATGCTTGCTGGCGGCAGGTACGCATGACCTGCGATACCAACAATAAAAGCCTGGAAGAGGCTTTCAATTTTTTCTACTTGGAAATTCAGCCTAAAATACAACCCTACGCGGACAGGCTGAATAGAAAGCTGATAGAATGTCCATTCACAGCCCAGCTAGACCAAAAAAAGTACTTCACCTATCTGCGGTCAGTTAAAAAAAACATCGAATTATTCAGGGAAGCCAACATTCCCCTGCAGGCGGAAATGAGCGTATTACAGCAGCATTATGGTACAGTCGCCGGAAAAATGACGATAACGCATGATGGCATAGAATACACAATCCAACAAGCTTCCAAATTCCTGGAAAACCCCGACAGATCCATACGGGAAACCGTCTACAGGAAGATCAACGAAAGACGTTTGCAGGATGATCAGGAATTACAAAACCTCTTTACAAAACTCGTCGCCCTCAGACATCAAATAGCCGTCAATGCCGGCTTTGACAATTACCGTGACTATAAATTCGCGGAAATGGGTAGGTTCGATTACACACCTGCCGATTGCATGCAGTTTCATAAGGCAGTCGAAGAACATGTTGTCCCATTGATCAATGAGATTTACGAAGAACATGCGCATAAACTAGGCATCTCCCCGATCAGACCCTGGGATACTGAAGCAGAACCACAAGGTCTTCTGCCTCTGCGTCCTTTCACAGATGGTAAAGACCTACTTGAAAAAACCATCACCTGCTTCCATAAGCTGGATCCATTCTTTGCCGAATGCCTGGTAAAGATGAACGAACTCAAACACCTTGACCTGGATAGCCGCATCGGCAAAGCACCCGGCGGATACAATATGCCACTTGCCGAAAGCGGAGCACCTTTCATATTCATGAATGCTGCCAGCCAAATGTCGGATGTGACCACGATGGTACATGAAGGTGGCCACGCTATACATTCTTTCCTGTCTCATAATCTGGAACTGAGTGCATTCAAAGAATATCCGACAGAAATGGCGGAAGTCGCCAGTATGGCCATGGAACTTTTCAGTATGGATCACTGGGAACCATTCTTCGACAATGAAGCAGACATGAAACGGGCCAAACGACATCAATTGGAACGTGTCATCACCATCTTCCCCTGGATATCAACAATCGATGGTTTCCAGCATTGGGTATATGAACATCCGGAACACACGGAGGCGGAAAGAACAAAGGCGTGGACAGATCTCCTTAATAAATATTCATCCTCCGTACTGGATTACAGCGGTTTGGGCCAGTATCGCCAAATAAGCTGGCAACGACAACTTCATCTCTTTGAAGTGCCCTTCTACTATATCGAATACGGCATTGCTCAACTCGGTGCATTAGGCATGTGGAAACAATACAGAAAGGATCCCCAAAAAGCTTTGGAAAACTACACAAC
>CAJBPC010000174.1 GCA_903957405.1 uncultured bacterium
ACAAACGGATAGTCGCCCGGCGTTGCGGGAATGCGCAGGTCCAGTGTGTATTTCGATCCGGGATTGACGAGTGGTGTGGATGCCAGGACTTCCGGCATCTTGGGCACATACTGCAGCTTCGCACCGTTGGGATCCTGTGCGAGCTTGTCGGCCGCTTCCCCTACTTTATTGAGTGTGCCCGGTTTGATGACTAAAAGGTTATGTTGCATGAAGTCGGGGTTCTCGAAGACGATTCGTAAAAGTGTGCCCGCCTTTGCCGTCAACAGCTGGCGGTCATACTTCATAACGTCCTTGACTACACGAAGAATGACGGTCTTGTCAGCTTTCTGTAGGTTTTCAGCGCCTGTCTTCTCCGGCAAGACCGCTTCGGTGATGGACTTAACGACTTCGGCACGGCGTTTCAGTATTGTGGTGTCGGTGATCGGGGAAGCGGTATTCTTTATCGTGGCGGAGCCCAGGAATCTTTTATAGGCATCCTTATTCAGGCGACCGGCGACCGTCAGGCCCTGTCGTATCCACTCGTCACCCAGGTTATCGGGATCGTCGGTCATGTTGACGAGTTGTTTTGCGATGAGGTCGGAAGCTTTCATATCAGCGACTGCCAGGATCGCGGCAAGCCTTACCCTCAGGTCGGGGTCATCGAAGACGCGAGCCTGCTGCATCGAAGCGAGCGTGGCGGGAGTGCGCGGGAGGACCTGGATGGCTGCCCTACGCACACCTGCTGCGGGATGGCCGAGGGCTTTCACCGCTGCGGCGATCGACTCGGCGCTGCGACCGTCAAATGCTTTCAGGCCGTGCAGTGTCCACAAGGCATGAACGGCCGGGGCGTTGATGCCGGTCTCGTCCAGTCGCAGATCCCGGATGATTCGATACAAGGATGCCATGACCGATCGGTCCCCTTTCTCCACCAGTAAACGCTGCGCGGTCGTCCGCCAGAACATATTGGAATGGGATAATCCTTTGACAAGTCCCTCGGTATCATCCTTGCGCAAGATCATGGAATTCCTCCGGTCATGCTCTTTGTGCACCAACCGATAGATGCGTCCGCGTTCGTGGTCACGCAACGGGTTGACATACGCGTTGCCGGCGCCATTGACAGCATCCAGACCGGAGCTTTTGGCACTGGGGGTGGGATTATGCTGGATGATGAAATCGTACCAGTCGGTGATCCACAAAGCCCCGTCGGGGCCTACTTCCGCCTGTATCGGACCGGCCCATTCATCGGCGCTCACCAGCATGTTCCATCCGTCGCCCTTTTCGCGGAAGCCCGCCCCTTGCTGCTCCAGCTGCACACGATGCACCAGTCGCCCCGTGGGCTCGGTCACGAAAGCGACCTTGTTCCAATATTCCCTTGGGAACTCCCGGGCGGTGTACAGCGAATGTCCGGCCGCGGCGGTGAAGCCCCCATGCACATCCACCTGCCGCAGGTTCTTTGTGGCCACATGCATCGCGTAATGCGCATCGATCTTCTTCACACCGCTCTGCTTTATGCCGGCCTTGTCGTAATATTTTTTCGGGATGCCGAAGAACCCGCTGTGGGTGTTGTTTGCCGTGGAAATGAACACATCGAAATCCTCCGAAAAACCGAGTCCCCATGTATTGTTGCTCGTGGTGGAGAGATACTCCATCTGACCCGCATCGGGTGTGAAACGGAAGATGCCCTGACCGAACTTTAGTGAATCCGGCCCTACCTTGCCATAAAATCCGGAATACCCCACGACGCCCCAGAGCATATTGTCGATGCCATACCTTAGGTTGGACGCCTGAGCATGCGTATCACGCTTACCCCATCCCGTTAGTACGCTGCTGCGGATATCGGCCTTGTCGTCTCCATCCGCATCCTTCAGGAAGATGAAGGACGGTGCGGCGCTGACGATGATGCCGCCGTTGATGAAAGTGAAGCTGGTGGGGATGTTGAGCTTATCGGCGAAGATGGTCGATTTATCAGCCTTGCCGTCGCCATCGGTGTCTTCGAGGATCTTGATGCGGTCATCCCCCTTGTCGCCGTCCTTGATCTCATTGGGATAATCGACCGTCTCGATCACCCAGAGCCTTCCGCGTTCGTCCCAGTTCATGTAGATGGGATTCACCACCATGGGTTCCGCGGCAAAAAGCTGCAGCTCGAAACCAACGGGCACCTGCATGAGCGACATGGACTGCTCCGGAGTTAATGACTCCTGTACTTTTGGGGCGGGGTCACGCTTCTCGTAGTTTGGCACGGGACCGTCGAAATACTTCGGATCAGCGATCCTGTATGCGGCGAGTCGTTTTTGGGCATCCTCACCAACAGACCATAGGATACCGTTCTTCACCAGTTCCTGGAATGTCTTATTGTTAAAAGTATGGTCATCATGCCCGTAAGCCGTGTAGAAAACTCGTCCTTTTCCATAATTGCGCACCCAGGTATAGGGTTCCCTGCGATTCCCATCTACACGCTCTGTGGGCACTTCGATATCCTTACTGAGCTTATCGTGCACATAGGTCTCATCCCGGGTATAAAAGGAAGAGATGCCCTTTATCACCGGATGGCCGGATTTGACAATAACGGCAGGGAATGAATCATACTGATGCGTTTTGAACTGTCCGCCTATGAGATCGACG
>CAJBPC010000175.1 GCA_903957405.1 uncultured bacterium
ACCTGTTGACGCATACTTCGGGATTACCGGAATATCAATCTC
Source organism: uncultured bacterium (assembly GCA_903957405.1). Classification (GTDB taxonomy): domain Bacteria; phylum Bacteroidota; class Bacteroidia; order Chitinophagales; family Chitinophagaceae; genus Pollutibacter. Next base: position 43 of record CAJBPC010000175.1, read on the forward strand.
TCATGGATAGCCATTGGGATAAGTCCAAAGTCGCAGGGAATGACGATATCATCCAGTATCTGAACAAATACGCACCTCTTTCTATTTTTCCACCGGGCGAAAGATATGAATATTCCAACACGGGGTACGTCCTGTTGGCAAGCATAGCCGAAAAGGCTTCTGGCAAGGATTTTACGCAACTTTGCCGGGATAACATTTTCATCCCTTTGGGTATGAAAGACACCGATATCAGAACACATGAGGAGAAGAGGAGACTTGACAATCTGGCGTTGGGACATATCTATCAGACTGGCGGAGGTGATTACCGGCATGCGGACTCATTCCCACAAAGTAACTACACCGTTTGGCTTGGAAAACGTGAAGGCCCCGGTAGGATCAGCTCCACCGCCAGAGACCTTCTCAAATGGGATCAGGCTTTGTATGCTTCGGTACTGGTCGCCGACACCATCCTCGCCCAAGCCTTTCAACCGATGCGACTCAATGATGGAAGACTTTCTCCATATGGCTTTGGTTGGGATCTCTCCGTTGATAAGGTTTTGGGAAGGATCGTCGGGCACAACGGCGACAACCCAGGTTATAAGACGCAGATCATTCGTTGCATTGATACCCGACAGACCATCATCATATTTTGCAATAATGCTTCCGATAGCTTTGACGCACTGGTGAAACAGGTCAGTTTGACCGTGGCTTATGCATTGGGTGCAAAGAAGAAACGGTAACTGTTTCAGCTGTAATTTGTTGTGCAGCATATCTGCAACAGTGGAGCCTCTTTGTTCAGAGACCTGACATCTTTGTGTTGTTTGAAGGATCCGTCATATTTTCTGATACTTTTGAGTATCAATCAACTAAATCTCACATTCAATGAAAAAGTTCACGTTACTGATGATGGTGTTCTTCGCGTCTTCATCAATCGTCAGTGCACAAAATTGGAGCGACCTTTCCGCTGAGCAGAAACTCATGAAAGCAAAAGATTTCAGGGAGCAGAGTCAACAGTACCTGAAAGGGCTTGGTCTGAATCAGGAGCAATTGGATGATATGGACAATGTGAACATCTGCTATCTGAGCACACTCGATCGTATCGATCGTTATGGCAAAGATGACGCAGCAAAAAAGCAGTATGCCAAGGCGGCAACCAAGTCCCGTGCTACACAGATGGATGCCATCATGGGACCTGATAACCGTGCAAAATATCAGCAATACCTGACTGATAAGATCAAGAACTCACCACTGGCTGCACAACTGAAGTGATCGGACAGGATTCACGAAAAGTCCTTCCCATGACAGGATTTCACGCTCTTTTGAAGATCCTGTGATCGGGAAGGACTTTTTATTTTCATGCATTTTCATCCGGCATATTCCCGAAATGTATTTCCTGGTCATAGCGTGTGATCATGGTCCAATGGCGCGTTTTTTTTCACTTCAGGAATTGGATCGGGTTATATCATATGAATCAAACGGCGCCAGCACCTTCGAATCCTTGGAGCTGCATGACTTTTTCATTTATTTTAAAATTTTTCCGGACAATAGTCATTAATTTAGTTTCATAATTCTCATACCATGGATCGAAGGCTGTTGATCTTCATTTTTCTGATGACTTTCTTTATCGGAGGGCAGGCACAGCGAAAGTGGGAGCGTAGCCTCCAGTCATTCGATGTGTCCACTTCTCCGGGGAGCCGTATTGAACCTGGATCTGAGGGCCTTCCCAAGGACGTATATTTCGCTGGCAGACTGGGCGTTGCAGCGGGAGGACCTTTCATCGCTTGTTCGGCTGGATGGGACGAAGACGGACTGGCAGCGTCCAATTCCGGACTACGCATCTCCACTTCACAGGACAGCACAGAATGGACCGTCTGGACGGACCTGCCTGTCGATGGGCATGCCGTTGACGCCAAATGGCAGGCATGTACGGAGTTGGTATTTCTGCCGGCCGGTGCCAAATATTATCGAGTCGCGGCCTCCACGAACCGCCTCGGCAAAGGACGCGTGATGAAACGCATCCAGCTCAACTTCTTTGACCCCGGACCGACACCGACTGCGGAAGTCAACGCGGTTCAGGAGCCTAACGCGCCTGCTGCCTGCCCCTGCGACAAGCCCGGTATCGTCACCCGCAGTGGCTGGAGTTGCCCACAGACCACCAACCCGGGCTACGGCTTCTCGACCATTACGCATCTGATCGTGCATCACTCTGCTGGTGCGAACACGTCAAGCGATTGGGCAGCAGTGGTGCTCAGCATTTGGAATAGCCATGTCAATACAAACGGGTGGGCAGATATCGGATATAATTATTTAGTCGACCCGCAGGGCAGGCTATATGAAGGACGCGGTGGAGGTGACAATGTAACGGGTGCTCATTTTTGCGGCACCAATGCCGGTACCATGGGCACATGCATGATCGGCACGTATACAAGCTCCAGCATAACCGACACTTCCCGAAAAATGCTAACCAGACTGCTGGCCTGGAAAGCTTGTGGCAGCAATATCAATCCTACTGGTATCAGTTGGCATACGAGCTCTGCCAAAAATCTTTACCATATCTCCGGACATCGTGATGGATGCGCCACCGAATGCCCGGGTACGATGACCTTCGCTGAATTTCCGGCACTCCGAACGGCAGTCGCCAATCAGATTGCAGCATGTAATACGCCCACCTCCATTCGCGAAATCCCGGGACTTCGATCTTTTCGAATATCACCTAACCCCGTTACCGGTGGTCGTGCGACGGCCGAATTCGACTTGTCCGCGACGAAAACCATGCAATACGAAATCTATGCTATCGATGGAAGATTGCTATACGCATCAAAACCCCGTCGGGTTTCGGCCAAAACGTCGGTTCCAATTCTGGGATTGGAAAAAGTCAACAAGGGCGCTGCCATCATCGTCGTAAAGATCGATCATCACCAATTTTCATATCGCTTGGTGGTGGATTGAGGGTATAAGGTCATTTGAAAAAAATCACCAGATGACAACAGAAAGATGTTGAAGGATCCCTCTAGCTCTTTTCCGTTGACGGGTTAAAAACCATCGTCACCCGGACTCAAAAATCCGACTTCCACTGGTCGGTGATAACCGGATTTAGATCGGTATTTTTAACAGCTCGTCAAGTGCTTGTTGGTTCTTGGTTGCCTTATATGCAACTTTAGCCCTTTCCCGCCTTCGGCGGGTTCTTTCATTTTTTTCTCACTTAGTCAAGCGGGCTTGCCTTGGTTTAAATAAAAATGCCCTTTCAGTTTTGCCGAAAGGGCATTGTGCCCAGAACAGGAATCGAACCTGCACTACCTTGCGATAACCAGATTTTGAGTCTAGCGCGTCTACCAATTCCGCCATCTGGGCTTTATGTTTAACGCGGAGCGAAAATAAGGAATCCTGACAATCCACACAACATTATTTCACCATCGACCACGATTCAGGACGCTTTGATATCGGTACCTTTAAAGGTAAACATCTGTCATCA
>CAJBPC010000176.1 GCA_903957405.1 uncultured bacterium
CGATCCCTCCCTGTGGAAGGTTTATGAATCGAAGCTTCAGGGCGTTGTCAGAAAACAAAGGCGTGTTAAGACGATACGGTAGAGTGCCTGTGGCAGGCAGCTGATCGCTGATGCGACCAGAAAAGAAGCCATATGCTGACAATCGTTGTTTTGGGGCGACTTCTCTATGAAGGGTCGACCCGAGCATGACAGCCACCACCATGAGTGCTGTGATGAAAAAAAATGTTCTGATCATCATTTCAGGATTTTACCTAACATATTCAACGCAGTCTGACCGGGTCAAGCCTTACTCCATCGCAGTCGAACGGTATGACATCCCTTGAGATGTTTTTAAACCCATTGGCGGCGTCAAGGTTTGCGAACGTACCACCCTTGTTGTTGCGGATGCATATCCGTTTCCCGTCGGGGTATACACCGACCGTGTTGACAATCTTCTTATCCGTGATCCCATCGTAAACGATCTGCGGAACATTCCTGCCGAACCTCAGTTTGAAACGATATAGTTTTCCGATACGACCATGCATCGTAGCCCGTTTCTTTTTAGCGGAATAGGTATTGTCGTGTATATTGATCGCTGTCGGGTATGGATAATATGCACTATCCTTGATGCGTTTCTCCGTGATGAAATAACTGTTGACGCTGGTTCCAACAGTCCGGTTTCCGGAAATATCGTTGCGGAAGATCTCAACGTTGTTGGCAGCGAGCAATAAGATACCGGTCCCCTGTGGCACACCGGCCACGATATTCCCTTTTGGGGCAAAATTCCGCATATTGTTATCCCATACTTTGTTATCGAATACCCTGCAAAATCCGCCCTGCTTAACGGGCAGATCCGGCAAATCAAAAACAAGGATGCCCCCGGTATTGTGATAGGCCTCGTTGCCATACACATCTGCATTGATGGAATTCTCTATCTCTATTCCGGCCACGTTTTCGAATGCCTTGCAATGTCGGACTATGATATCTTTTGACTGACCGACATAAATACCTGCATCAGATGCGCCACGGGCAATGCAGGATTCTATCAGTACACGCTCACAACTCACAGGATAAAGGCCGTATGCACCATTCTTCTCATTCGGCTTACCGCTCCAGTCTGTCCTCACCTTTCGAAATGTAATGCCATTGACATTCATGGTTTTGATGCCGTCACCCTTTGCGTCACGCACGGTCAAATCTTCGATCGTGATATTCGAACAATTACTGACACGAATGCCTTCAGCACCGGACGTCTGCCCACTGAAAGTCAAAATGGTCTTGTCGTTTCCCATCCCCCTTATGACGATGCGTTTTTTCCCTTCCATCGAAAGTGTTGCGTCAATGGAAAAAACACCCTCTTCAATTCGGATGGTATCACCATCTTCCGCCATGATCATATCTGTCTGTATCCGCTTCCGCATGTCCGTCTGTGCATCAGCTTGCATCATACAGATCATGGATAGTAAGAGCAGCTTATAGTACATGCAAATGATTTAGTGGATAAATATAATATGAATAACCAAACCATGGAAATTCAAAATGGTTGTCGTCATGAAGCTTCTGTGATCAAATCATCCACGATCTGTGCACTCTTCATGCAGAGTGGTATTCCGCCACCGGGATGCACACTCCCGCCGGTGAAGTAAAGTCCGCTGATCCGCGAAGTGAAATTGGGATGACGAAGAAATGCCGCCCACTTGGAATTTGAACTGGTGCCATACAAGGAACCCATGTAGGAATCCGTGTTCCTCTCGATGCCTTCGGGCGTGAGGATGTCCTCAGTCTCGATATATGGTTCAATATTGGTTTTGAGTATTCGGTTCAGCTTGGAGATGATATTGCTCCTTGCTTCTCGCAACACTTTTTCCGAAGATGTTCCTGCGCCCGCCGGTGCGTTGAGCATCACAAACCAGTTCTCCTTTCCCGCTGGCGCCTGCCCGACTTCCATCTTGGAAGTGATATTGACATATACCGTCGGGTCGTGGTACATCTTCTTGATTCGGAACAAATGATCGAACTCGGTGGGGTAATCCTTACTGAAGAAAATATTATGCAGATGCAATTCCGGGAATTCTCTTGCAATACCCCAGTAGAAGATCAATGCGCTGCTGCTTCTTTCCCGCGTCAGCACCTTTGCTGCAAGCACATCATCCTTCAGCAGGTCTCGGTAAGTGAAATATACATCTACGTTGCTGATGACAATTCCGGAATGATGATCGATTCCATTCACACGCAGACCCTGAACCCGTCCATCCTGATGGAGGATTTTTTCCGCCTTCGCCCCGAAATGAAAACGCACTCCTTTTTTCAGGGCCAGTTTGTGCAGTGCCTCCACGATGGTGATCATGCCTCCCTCGGGATAGAACGTTCCCTGATTCTGTTCAAGATGGGGTATGAGGCTGAGCATACCCGGCGCCTGATAGGGATTGCTGCCATTGTAGGTGGCATATCGGTTGAAGAGCTGTATGGCTTCTGGCGAACGAAATCGCCCGCGATTGAACCGGTCCAGGGTTTGAAAAAGATGGCCGAAACCGGTTTGCCGCAACGCGGGGAAAATCCGCTTGTCCATCCATGTTGCAGCTTTGTGAAGCGAATGGTTGAGGAAGATATGACCGACATGCTCATAGACCTTCTCAGACTCACGCAGATAACTCATGACCGCTTCCGGGTCTTCACCTGCAACCGCTTGTAGTTCCTGCGCAAAATCCTGCACACCGGAATAGGCGTTCAACCGCTTTCCGTTTTCATAGAAATATTTGCAGGAGATATCGACTCTTCGATAGTTGAAGTAATCACCGATCGGTTCACCGCAAAGATGGAAAAGCTCCTCGATGTTGGCGGGTTGGGTGAACAATGAAGGCCCTGTATCAAAACGATAACCTTCCCGCTCAATCAGTCCGAGCTTTCCACCCGGCACGTCATTTTTTTCAAATACATCAACGGTGTGGCCTTTTGCAGCCAGTCGTATCGCAATGGCCAAGCCACCAATTCCGCTGCCTATGACACTGACCGTGGGTGCTGACATAAAGCAAAGCTACGAATAATGCAGGGTGTGCAGGATAATCGAACGGGTGTAATTGACAGGGCAGATGCATGCTTACACACTCAATACCTGATGCTGTAGATGTGCTTCGAGTTTTGGGAATGCGATCTTGAACCATTCCGTGTATTTATTGGAATGTGAAC
>CAJBPC010000177.1 GCA_903957405.1 uncultured bacterium
CGTATTGTTCCGGTAGCCAGAATGTATCCTGACGAAAAAACTTTTTCCTTTCAAGGACGGCCTTTCCATTTTTCAATAACGGATATCTGTTCATGATGAGCTTCACTGCATTGAATCGTTCAGGCTTCTGTATCAAATACATGAAGTCCCGAAAAGGAAGATATTCGCTGTCATCTTCAATTGTCCGGTAACTCATTTTATAGGAAAAGGAAAAGAAGTCAACCGCATAGATCAGATATTCCGGATTTGGGTGATGCCGCAAATAAAAATCCTCATACCAATGGAGATAATATGAAGGATTACTTCCGTTCAGTGCCAGGTTGTAAAAACGAAGTCCGGTCCTGTCAAGGATCGATGGACGTATGCCATGAACCGCGTGGGAGTTGCCGATGATGATACCATCTGTAAAGAATTCAGGGTCCAGGACATCCTCGAACTGCTTTCTGTAATGCTCCGGCTCGTTATTGTTCTTACCCATCCAGTCGTTGAGGCCCCAGGTGACTGCTCCGAAGAAAAGCAAAAACAACAGAATGTTTCTGATGAACTTCCCCATGTTTAGAATTGAAAGTAGATGAATTGCTTCTCGGCACCGAAATATAAAAATACAAGCAGTAGCAGTACAATATAGATCGGCCATCTAAGGAACCAGTATTTCCCGGGCACCTTCAACCGCCTCTCATCCGCGCGAAGGTACCATTCGCACAATAGGAAAGGACCGATATATGCGAGTACGATATCGCCTTCAGGAGAACGCAGGAACTGACCTGGATCCGCCATGATGCTTTCCCCTATGTGTGTCAGGAAGCCGAATGCCTCTGCAACAGTGTTCATCCTGAAGAATATCCACGCGAATGCGACAAATGCGAAGGTCGTGACCATTTGCCGGATCTCCTTAAGGCTCGGTAAAAAACGGTCTTTTGCGACGATTTCTGTCAAATGCCTTCTGTTCAGGCCCGCAAGCAACAATGGCATGAAAGCCAATGCATGCAGGAGCCCCCAAATGATGAAATTCCAACTCGCTCCGTGCCAAAATCCAGATACTGAAAAAATGATAAAGGTATTCCGCACCGCCAGCCATTTCCCATTCCTTGATCCGCCCAATGGGATGTAGAGGTAATCCCGAAACCAGGATGATAAGGAGATATGCCATCTTCTCCAGAATTCCGCAATGTCTCTGGAGAAATACGGAAACCTGAAATTGCTGAGCAGCTCGAAACCAAAGAGCTTAGCCGTCCCCAGCGCAATATCGGAGTACCCACTGAAATCCCCGTAGATCTGTATCGAAAATGCCAATACCCCCAGCAGAAGCGAAAAAGCGTTGTAATCGCCATAATTGTCAAAAATCCGGTCTGCCCAACCGGCTAGAAAATCTGCGATGACCACTTTTTTGAAAAAGCCCCATAAGATCAAACGCAGCCCTTCGGTTGCCTGCTTATATGAAAAGGTGCGGGATTGTTGAACCTGTGGAAGCAGGTGGTTCGCCCGCTCAATGGGGCCCGCCACCAACAGCGGGAAGAAGGACACGAAAACAGCGTAGTCCACCACGCTGGAAACGGGCTGCTGCCTTCCGCGATAGATGTCGAACACATAAGACATCCCATGAAATGTATAGAAAGAGATGCCTATGGGAAGGGCGAAATCCAGCAGCAGCGGGCTTGTATGCAGACCGATCGAGGACATGACGGCCTGGAACTGAGCGGCAAAGAAATTGTAGTACTTGAAAACAGCGAGGATCCCGAGGTTATTGATGATGCTCAGCCAAAGAAAAAATTTAGCCTTTCTCCGGTTAGGA
>CAJBPC010000178.1 GCA_903957405.1 uncultured bacterium
GATGCCGATCTCAAGGAACAGAATGGAAAGAAAGTGTTTTGGTCCAGGGGTAACGGATGGGTGTTGGCAGGATTGGCACTGACATTGGACGAGTTGCCCGAAGGTCATCCCTCTCGTGCCTTTTATGTGGATTTGTTCATCGAGATGGCGGATAGAATAAAAGGACTGCAACACGAGGATGGTTTGTGGCGTACGAGCCTGCTGCATCCTGAATCTTTCCCCCATGGGGAGGTCAGCGGAAGCGGTTTTTTCACCTTCGCATTGGCATGGGGCATCAACAAAGGACTACTGCAGAAATCCGACTATGGAAGCTCCGTTCAAAAGGCATGGAAAGCGCTCTTGAAATGCCAGCAGGAAGATGGGAAAGTGGGATGGGTTCAGAATATCGGATACGACCCTAAACCCGCCACTGCGGATAGCTGGCAGAATTTTGGTACAGGCGCCTTTATAATGGCTGCAAGCGAAGTGTCGAAACTGAAGTGAATCCCCAGATTCAAAGATCATGATTCAACAATCCTGATCAATCTGCAGGCGCGCGGTATTGAAACAATCATGACTGTCGACATGCGCCTCCGGGATCATGGGTAGGGTATTTTTATATGCCCTTTTTTTGGCCCTGACTTCTTTTTCAGTCTCCGCTGAGATGAGGAAACCGAACATCATCTTCATCCTAACGGACGATCAGCGTTGGGACGCTTTGGGATATGCCGGAAATCCGTTGGTCCACACCCCTGAAATTGACAGGCTTGCAGCCGCAGCGACCTATTTTAAGCAAGCGTTCAGCAGCACCCCCATTTGTGCTGTCAGTAGGGCCAGTCTGCTATGCGGAAGCTATCACCGCACCCATCTGTATTGCTCCCCATTTTTTATACAGGAGAATAAAGTAGAAATTTATTCATCATTAAATTCTAAAAATTGAGCAACACAACCCGCAGTCGATTCACTGCAGCCTTTAAAACGAAGGTTTGCCTGGACGCTCTCAAGGAAAGAGAGACCATAGAAGGACTAGCGAAGAAGTACGACATCCATCCCAATCAGAACATCAGCTGGAAACGGGAGTTCATCCAAAAGTCCGAGTCAGTATTCGAGAAGGATAGTGACCATGGAAGGGAATCCAAAGAAAAATTGATCGAGACCTTGTATTCTCGCATCGGGGAATTGAGTGTCGTCAACGATTTTTTGAAAAAAACTGCTGTAAGTACAATTTCAGAGCGAAAAGCCATGATTGCGCCTAAAAAATCCCGAACTCAGCATCGTTAAGCAATGCGATCTTCTATTCCTCAACCGCAGCTCGATCTATTACGAGCCGGCAAAGGAATCAGAAGAGAACCTGCAGATCCTGAGCTGACTTGATAATCGTACGAGGAGACCCTTTTCACTGGTGCCCGAAAATTGATAAAGGAACTTGAAACGGACCTTGACATTATTTATAAAATACAACATCAAAACTGATTGTCAAATTATTGCCTATGAAAATCATATTTATCAGCGCACTTGCCTATCATGATGTTTCAAGTAGGGGCGTCAAAATCAAGGTCGTTACTCGGGCTTGTCCAGACTGCCGGTATGAGGATCAATTCCGACTCAGGGCGCCTTGTAAAGAAACAGGGTGCCGTTGAACACTGTCAGGTTATCTTCTCCAAGCACTTCTCTGACCGCACGGGAAACGTCCGGAAAGTTGTAATCGTGGCCCGAAATGGCCCTTGCCCCGATGTTCTTAAAGAATATCAGGTCCTTTCTCACGGATTCGTAGCGATGGTCGCCGTCTATGAAGGCGAGGGAGGGCACCTCGGTGAAACTCGTGTAGAAGTCGTCGGCCGTTGAGTCAACGATGACAAGGTCCGTCAGACTCTGCGCAAAGGTCAGGTTGTGCTTTGTGAGCATCCTGTGACGGTAGACGGGGACGCCGAAGGGGTTCCAAACGTAGTTGTCCACGGTGTAGATCTTCTTCCTCACACCAGACCTGTGCACGCCTTCACAGAGGGCCATGGTCGAGAAGCCGAAGAGGGTTCCGATTTCCACCACAGGACCGGGAATATCCGCTGCCTCTATCAACCAGTCGATGAGCTGCTTTCTCTCACCTGCGTTTATCTCCCCTGTACCCCACTGCCCAGGTTCGGAGTAGTTGACGAAAAGTTTAAACATGGACAGCGCCAACTTTCCACTTTCTGCATGGTAGCCCTTGAGCCTTTTGAATTCTGCTATTGCTTTCCAATATTCGCCGAGCATGTTTTTTTAATTATTATAGTGCGTATGAACCCATTGTCAGTTCTGACGCGGATAACAAGATATTGATTAAGCCAAAAGATTGCAAGAAAACAGGAAGGGCTCTTGTCTAATGCACGTCGTATCCGTTCCGAATGTCCGGTGTCGAAGGTGCGCAAGTTATTTACTTTTATGCATTTGAGTACCGAATACATCATATCCGGGCGATTTTCTCCCCAATGCCTGATGACATTGCGAAGGAAGCCTTTCGTATCTCATTGACTGGCAGAATTCGAGCGTGGCTTCTAATGATCAAGCAATCTGCTCGTCGTTTCATGAAGCCAGGCTTCCTCGCTAAAGGATCTGAGACGCTCCACGTATCGGTTTAAAAATCCACCCAGCATCGGGTTGAATTCCTCTGGAATTTCGGAGACGAAGTGTACGAAGACGATGGGGAACTCGTCGTTGATTAAAATGCTCCCGTCGGGCTTCATCGTCCTCCGGCAAAAGTGTTGGTTCCATACCGCCACATTACAGCCCTTGTGCCTGAGTACAAGCACACACTAGAAATAAAGAGGCATCAGGTTCAGTATGGTGTGGTCATAGTATTCCCTCTGGAAGGATGCTTTCTCGCAGGAATACAGACAGTTTTCCGCCCACCAGTCCATTACATCGACGGCATTGGAGTTTGCACCGAAGAATCCCGCATTGTAGAGGCCGTTGCTGAAGAGCAGCCGATATTCCTTAGGGTTGCAGTTCGGATGGGGTGTTCGCCAGTGAGGAGTCAGAAGGACACGGTGGATGTCCAAGGCATCGAATAGGTACGAAAAAGGGCTGAAGAAAAATATGTCACAGTCCACATTTAGGTGTACCCCATTCTTTGGACACAAATTTGGTGTTTTTAAGGTGTTTTCAAAAGTTTGTCGATATAGCATCATGTGCTCACCAGTGATCAGCATTGTGCATAGGCCTGGTAAGGATATGATGATATAGCGCAAGCCGCCCTCAGGGCATGTACGTTGATCATCCCGCTTTCAGCAGTATCCACATTGTCTTCTGATTCTTTTTCATCAGGAGTCTTCAAAACGATGGACATATGTTCCAAAAACTCAGACTTCCATTTGGGGATCATGACTGGGTGGACTTCAAACTGCTTGGAAAGCTCTGGCAGTGTTTGGTCAATATTTGATCGCTTCTAATGCTACTTTCGCATTGAAAGCAGGAGCGAATTTATGTCTTGTTTTTTTGTCATAATGGAGGGGGAAGTTTAAAAATCTTAACTATCCTCATGGTCTAAAATTATGGGAGTACTATACAGTGGAATATAGAAACCTAAATTGAC
>CAJBPC010000179.1 GCA_903957405.1 uncultured bacterium
ATAGATTTATTATTTGTTAGTGAAAATGTTATGACATGTGCTGGCCACATGCGCACTCATGCTTTAAGATGTCAGAGCGAAGAACCCAACGCCGGAAACCAAGTTTCCCATTCACCTCAGGGTGACTTTCAAAAGGTACCCCAAAACCTATTCACTCCGCTTCAGTTTGACAAGAAATGTCTTTGACCGTCTGCTACGGGCCAATCAGGTTCGCGAGGAATACCAGCATGCATATCATTTTCTGAACAAGGCAACCCAGATCATCCGTGACCTTAAGGAGGATTTTTCGTGGGATGAGTTTGAAAACAGATTCTTCGCCAGACAGCAAAAAACGGGTCCTGTCGATTTTATGGAATCCCTTTCGGAGTACGCCGAGAAGGTCAAACAGGAGGGCAGGATAAAGACATTTCAGAGCTTTCATAATACGATTTCGCGTGTCAGGATGTTTCATAAAAATAAACGCCTCCCTTTGCACCAGTTGACTACCGAGTGGCTCTCTGCATTCGACGCAAGCCTCCGAGAGGAAGGCCTTCGTGTATCCAGCGTCGGGATTCACACCCGAAACCTTAGGACCATCTTCAACTGGGAAATTTCAAAGGGTCGAGTCAAGCAGGAGTACTATCCCTTCGGCAAAAACAAATATAAGCCACCGTCCTCCACCAGGGTGAAAAAGGCGCTTACCTACGAGGATGTTTTGAAGATTTTCAACCATGTGCCAGCATCCACCACCGGATCCAGATGCAGGGACATGTGGATCTTCTCCTATCTTGGAAACGGAATGAACATCAAGGACCTTGCCTTGCTGCGCTATGAGAACATTGTGGGTGAGGAGATACACTTTGTGCGTGCCAAGACCCTAAGGAAGACTATGGAGAACCAGCGACAGATACAAGTGCACCTGCACCCCCAGATGAAGGTGATCATCGACATGTGGGGGAAAAGCAAGCCAGAACCAAAGTCATACATCTTTGATATCATGGAAAAGGGGCCCTATTCCCCCCTCCAGGAATGCCGTAACGTGAACCAGGCCGTCAAGACCATCAACAAGTACATGAAAGAAATCGGACGTAAGCTGGAGCTTTCCAAGCTGCCCACCTGCAACTTCGCAAGGCATACCTATTCCACCGTGTTGAAACGGGCAAACGTACCCATCGAAGTGATTTCCGAAGCCTTGGGGCACTTTTCGGTAAAGACAACCGAAATCTATCTTGACAGCTTCGAAAGTGACAAGCGGGCGGAGATATCGAAGCTTCTGCTGTAAAGCGATTGGTTGCTTTTAACCTACGCATATCCCTTTAGCCCGGAGCCAGAGAAGGATATCGATATTTCCGATTTCCTTCAGGGACGAGGCCGAAAGTCAAAACACACTCCGACTGGATAACTTTTAATAAGTTTTCCATTGGTAAACTTTATGTAACGTTTACCAACGTTTTCAACATCATCACCAGAAGAACGCTGCTTGAATACTGCCAAGCGCATCCGTTGGCAGAAACGGCGCTGCTGGAATGGTCCCATGAGCTGCTGAACAGCGATTTCACGAATTTCAACGAGCTGAAACAGGTGTATGGGAACGCGAGCATCGTGGCCGACGACCGCGTGGTCTTCAATATCATGGGAAACAAATACCGTCTTGTTGCCTGGATCGTTTTCGAATACAGGGCGATCCAGGTCAAATGGTTCGGCACGCATGCCGAGTACGACAGGATCGATGTGGCTTCGATACAGCACAAAAAAAAATGAACATGGAGCTCAAAATCATAAGGTCGGAACAACAATACGAGGAATACCTCGACTGGGTGGACAGGCAGTTCGATAAAAGTCAAGCCTGACAGTCCGAATGGAGAGAAGGTCCAGGTTGCCCTGCTACTGATCAGACAGTACGAGGACGAACATCACCCGGTTCCTATGCCGGACCCGATCGAGGCGATCAAACTGAAAATGGAGGAGCGGGGCATGAGGAACAAGGACCTTGTGGGCAAGGTGGGCAGCAAGGGATACGTGTCAGCCCTTCTCAACAAGCGCAAGCCGCTAACCTTGGAACTCGCGAAGCTGTTCCACCGGGAGTTTAGCATACCGGCTGAGATTTTGCTCTCCTGAAGTCCCTTCTTTGGGGAGATGTCAGTCGACGCAATCCTCCTCGTTTTTACGTTGATTCGAATTCCTGCCCAGAGTGTTTCGCGATGCGGGTTCAATATTGGAAACAGGATGAACATCAAGGATCTTGCCCTGACGCACTACGGGAACATAGTGGGGGAGGGGATACGCTATCACGCTTCTTTGTCGGGCAATAGTTTCACAAACTGGTCTAAGGTTACACCGCGTCACAACGCCTTCATACAAAAGATCTTGTCCTCCCAATGTCACATCATCTGTACAGTGAGAACTAAAACAGATTACATCCTAACAGAAAAGAACGGAAAGCAGATCCCGGAGAAAGTGGGACTTAAGTCTGTACAACGAGACGGATTGGACTACGAGATGACCTTAGTGTTCGATCTTGACGTCAAGAATAATGCGGTAGCTTCTAAAGACAGGACTGGTCTTTTTTTAGGTAAACCTGAGCAACTACTTTCTGCGGAGACAGGTAGAGCCATATCAGACTGGTGTAACAGTGGGGATTCGGTTTCGGCAGATGATATCTGTGGCCGAATTAATACCTGTATGACTATTAAGGATCTCGTGAGCTTGTATTGAAAGCTTCCCTCAATTAATAACGTTTGAAACCAGAAGTTCCCAAGACTGCTCGGCATATTGGACGAAAGAAGGAAAGGCTCCCCTTAAGCCTTTCCTTCTTTCATCCAAAAATGCCACTGGTGGCTTATATCCAAGGGAACTATGCGGCCGAAGATTGTTATAGATCCACAACCATGCATGCGCCATCGCTTGCGCTTCTCTGATTCGGTTAAAAGAATAGGCATCTAATACTTCTTCCCGAAAACTTCTATTGAATCTTTCAATGTATCCATTCTGATGTGGCTTGCCTGGTTCAATGAATTTCAAATCGATTTTGTGACCATGTGTCCATTTTTCTAATACTTCGCAAATGAACTCTGGTCCGTTGTCTACCCGAATTTTCTGCGGGGCACCACGCCAAGCTATCAATTGGTTCAATTCTTTTATGACTCTTTTCCCTGTAAGTGATGTATCCATCGTGATGGCAAACGCTTCCCGGTTGAAATCATCAATGATGTTTAACGTCCTGAATGTAACACCATTGGACAGCGTATCATGCATGAAATCCATGCTCCACGTGATATTCGGTTGTATAGGCCACAGTAATGGCTCTACAACACGAGACGGTAGTCTTTTCTTGTGTTTTCGGCGCATGTTTAGCCCCGTCTCACGGTAGATCCGATACACCTTTTTATGATTCCACAGAAAGTTCAGATTCCTCATGTGACTGTGCATCATCCAGAAACCCCAACGATTGTGCAACTGAGACAAATCTGCCAATTAATCCCTAATGACCTGATCATCAGATGGTTTAGGTTTATAATAATAAACCGATGGTTGAATCGAAAATATTTTCAGGGCCTGTCGAGTACTGACACCATGTTCGACCTTGGCATATTGTACCAGTTCTCGTTTCTCGGCAGGCCCTAGAGCTTTTTTTCGATGACATCCTTCAAAACAGTAATCTGCAACGTCTGCTCGGCAAAAGAAGTCCGACAAACGAAATACGAAACTAATAATGCCGTTTATGCAATACGAATAATGACATTCATCACCTTAAAAGGTTCTCTATAGGGAGAATGCATGTCTATAGAACTACATTGGCATTGCCGCCATTTTAGAAAAAAATAAGCAGAAAAGAAAAAGAGCTAAGCCTGATCCGCCACTCGAAAAAAAGCATCTCTCGGTTTTCAAGCTATCATCAACTTTTGAGCATTAAAAAGGCTTTTAAGACAGAAATTAAACTAATTTTTTAAACATCTCGGACAACAATAAATTATAATTGATACTTTAGACTTTTTTATAAAATGCTACTTTCTTTACATTGATCTCAACAT
>CAJBPC010000180.1 GCA_903957405.1 uncultured bacterium
ACGGGAAAAGGTCTGATAGATCCCATCTATTGGTTCTTTCTGTTCTGGTTGCCCTCATATTTTTCATCCACTTTTCAGCTGGATCTGAAGAAGCCGAGCCTTGAGCTGATGACCATTTATCTGGCCACCACGGTGGGAAGCGTATTTGGGGGATACCTGTCGTCCAGGTTGGTGAAAAGCGGTTGGAAGACACTACCTGCAAGAAAATGCGCGCTGTTGATTTTTGCGTTGCTGGAGTTGTCGATCATCCTTGCACAATTCGCAAAGGGTCCATGGATGGCGGTGGGACTTCTAAGCCTTGCGGTCGCCGCACACCAGGCTTGGGCGGCTAATGTCTTCACCATGGCTTCAGACATGTTCCCCAAACAGGTGGTGAGTTCGGTCGTGGGCATCGGTGGCATGGCCGGTGCTGTGGGTGGCATCCTGTTCCCGCTTTTCATTGGGTACATACTCGATAGTTACAAGTCTGCCGGGCATCTCCAGGCGGGATATAATCTGATCTTCACGATCTGCGGCTGTACCTATCTGGTGGCACTGCTGATCATCCATTTGCTGACAAAACAAAAGGAGAAAGTGTCTCTGGAAGAAATTCAATAACAATCCAAACGTATAAAAAAATCAAACATGGAAAAAGCAATCGACAATCCTGTTCGTCATCGTCGGGAAGCGATGAAAATGATGGCCATGGGATCCGCTGCGGGCTTATTCGGCCTTTTCGGCGGTAATTCCCTCCGGTCTGAGGAAAGGGAGAAGCCCAATTACGCCAGAGGCATGGCACCAGTGAAGATCCGCAATGTCAAAGCCATCGCCACCTGCCCGGAAGGCATCAACCTGATCGTGGTCAAGGTGGAGACCACCGAACCGGGCCTCTATGGTCTCGGCTGTGCTACCTTCACGCAAAGAGCGGCCGTGGTGGTCACTGCCATCAATAGCTATCTGAACGAGTTCGCGGTGGGCAAGGACGTGGATAATATCGAGGACATGTGGAACTCTTTTTATGTGAGTTCCTATTGGCGCAACGGGCCGGTCCTGAATAATGTGATCAGTGGCCTCGACGAAGCGCTTTGGGATATCAAAGGCAAACGTGCGAACATGCCGGTGTACCAGCTTCTGGGGGGCAAGAGCAGGTTTGCAGTCGACTGTTACGAACATGCCAGCGGCACCACCCCGGAAGCCGTTGCGGAAAGCTGCCAGAAATACATGGACCAGGGATTCCGGCATGTGCGGATCCAGCAGGGCGGGTACGGCGGGACCGGGCTTGTACAGCAGCCTGACTTCAAGAAAGCGGGATACGGATATGAGAATGACAGCTATATGAACGAAAGGGTGTACCTCAAGTCGGTTCCGAAGATGTTCGATACGGTCAGAAAGAGATGCGGGGAAGATGTGGAACTCCTGCATGATATCCATGAACGCATCCAGCCGATGGATGCCATCAACATGATCAAGGGTCTGGAACAATATCGGCCATACTTCATCGAAGATCCGTTCTCTCCGGAAAATCAGGAGTGGTTCAAGCAACTGCGGGCAACGACATCCGTACCCATCGCCATGGGAGAACTCTTCAACAATATCAACGAGTTCAAGTTGCCCATGGTCAACCAGTGGTTTGATTTCATCAGGGTCCATGTATCGCAGATAGGAGGGATCACTCCTGCGATGAAGATCTCCCGGCTCGGTGAGTACTTCAACATCCGCACGGCATTCCATGGGCCGGGTGATGTATCTCCCGTGGGACATGCAGCCCATGCGCACATCGACCTCGCTGTATGGAATTTTGGCATACAGGAAGCCGTACATTTTTCTGATAAGCTGAAGACGATATTCAGCGGTTGTCCGAAAATGGACAATGGATACATGTATGTCAATGAAGTACCAGGGCTGGGTGTGGATGTCAATGAAAAAGAAGCGCTGAAATATCCCATCACCACCAAGTCTAATTGGCAGGTACGGAAAGGGGATGGCACCATCATCCGTCCCTGACGGAAGCCCGGGAATGGGAGCACTCCATGACTGCCGGCAAGTAACGGTTAGCGGCTTGTCGGCAGTCTTTTTTATCGGAATGAAAAAAACGGCATGATCATGCGTGTGAAAATCCTGTGCATCATTTTTCTTACAGTATCCACATTCGCGCAGGCCCAGCAAAAGCGGGAGGATGCGGTGGCGAAACGCGTAGAGCAGCTGCGCATCGCCATGGTAGACGGCAGCGAAAGATCCCTTGCCGCCTTGTCTTCCAACGACCTCAGCTATGGTCATTCTGCAGGCGTTGTCGAGGATAAAAATGAGTTCATCAGACGGATCATCAGCGGTGAAAGCGATTTCACCGAGATCCTGCTTTCGGAACAGACCATCCGCATCAGCGGCAATGCAGCCGTGGTGAGGCATCGCCTGGATGCAAAGACCAACGACAGCGGCAAGCCGGGGCAGGTCAGGCTGCTCGTGTTGCAGGTGTGGCAAGAAAAAGGCGGAGAGTGGTTGCTCCTGGCCCGACAGGCCGTCAAAATTCTGCCATAATGCATGGTACACCATTCACGTAAAAGTGGATTTACACACGATCCCGCAGATACCTGCCTCCTGCACTTATTCTGATCAATCCGGGCGCGTCACATGTCACCCGACTGCATGGTGACATCCTTTCGTGCCTTGATATCATTGGATTTCATCGGTAGATGCCGCGAGAGCCATTGCCCCATGCATCAAGTTCTTCTTGGCCGTCACGACGGGACATCCGGGCT
>CAJBPC010000181.1 GCA_903957405.1 uncultured bacterium
TACCGGAAATCGGAGTACAAGCATAACGTTTAAATAGGCCTACCCTTGCATTTTGGGGGATCAAATAGTGCCAGTTTCGACGATTCTGGCACAAGTTGTTGGGATTCGAGAAAACTGGCACAGGTTTCTGGCAGTTTGGGAGATGGCTGACCAGATAAACGTCAAAATCTATCCCTCCTTTTGGAGGGATCCGGCAGCGTGTTCGGGGAAATGAGAATCCAAAATGCCGATCAATGCTTCAACGCTTGCTGCGATCGCTGGTATTCGCGGGGCGACATGCCGGTGAACTCCTTGAAGACGGAACGAAAGGAAGCACTGGAAGAAAATCCTGATTCGAAGCCGATCAATTCTTCAACGCTTGCTGCGAACGCTGGTATTCGCGGGGCGACATGCCGGTGAACTCCTTGAAGACAGAACGAAAGGATGCACTGGAAGAAAATCCTGATTCGAAGCCGATGGACACCAGGGTCTTGGAAGATGAAGCCCCATCGCGGATCAGGTGCTGCGCATATCGTATCCTGAACTCCGAACGCATCAGTGTGAACCGAGCCTTCAGGATGCTGTTGAAGCAATAATAAACGTGATGCTTGGGTACCTCCAGCTGTCCGGCGAGGTCTTCGATGGTGAAGTCGGGGTCGAGATAGGGCTTCTGATCCTCCATATGAACCATGATGCGATCCGCCAGTTCCCGGAACCGGGCTTCGCCTTCACCACGCTGGTGGATCCCATCCTCCGGTTCTTTTTCGTCTTCCAACCATCCTGCCGGGACCGACGCCTCGCGCACCGTCTGTGCGGAAACCTTGGGAATGCCATAGAGCACTTCGGGATTGAAGAGGATGATCAACGGAATGAAGGCAAGGATACCGGTGAAGAAATACATCGTGGGGTGTGCCGCGAACTGCAAAGAGGTGATGGACGCATCTGTGTGGAAACCAAAATAAGGAGGTATCAAAGCCAACGTACCAAAAAGACATATGCCCAGGAGCAGGCGCATGAACCGGAGCACCTTGCGGGCATCCCAGTGCGGGATGCGCAGACGGTCGGGGTAATGACGGTCAAACCGATGGATCCATAACAGGGAGTATATGATATACCCCAATATGGACATGTTCCGAAGAACAAAGTTCACGATCGGCAGGTATTCGAAAAGAAAGGGCACGCGGGTGATCACACGGTAATCACGCAGAATGTCATCTGCCACCTGCAGTTTATACGACCATGGCTTGAAAATATAGGGGAAGATGACCACCACTGCCAATATCGAGGGTAGGAAATGCCAGAAATCCCGATACCTGATGCCGGGCCGGTCGGTCAGCACCCCACGCACGAAAAAGTAAAGGGAGGGCCCAAGCAGGAAATAAACAGGAAAAGAATGACGAAAAAATACCGCCAGCCAGAACCTGGAAGTGCCGAAAGTGAAGTAATAATGAGATAACATCAGGATGGAGATCACCACCATCGAAAACCCGAGGTTGCTTGAGATGGTCTGAAACCGACCGTTGTGGTAGAGCAATACCACGGTCAAGATCAAAATCATAATAGCGATGAACGGGGTCATTGGGACGGCGTGTTTTTAGTACTATGATCGGCAACCCTTTATAACGTTCATGATGCTCATGCAACTTGCAAACAGCATACAGGATTAAAAAATGCTTGTTGTACAAATTTCATTAAAGCTTCATAATGCGAATATACATCATGCGGAGTGTGTCTATAGATTTTAACCGGTGTAAATAAGGTTGCTTGACAAATTAAATTGATCCAACAATTCAAATCTGAATGCAGATGATGCTCATTAACCCTCCGTAAATGACATAACGAATGCTTCGGTAAAAATGCAGTGGTCCCTGCTCCATCGCCTTCATCACGCTATCAAACACTGCCGTCACGCATGTGTCGACTTATCCAGGGATCCCATATCATCATCACTATGTACGATGACGCTGCGCCACTTGATGAAGTCATTGCAACATGCGTGAACGGCATCACGATAGGCGCAACCCCGGGGAACATTCCATGCACAAAAACATCATGAAAGCAAGGGTGATGTTAGTGGAAAAAGTCATGCGCGATATCACCCTTTGCCCTCAGATGGTCATCTGAAACCATTGGCCGGAAACCATTCATCATCAACGTATAACGTACATATCAAACGAGCGGGAAAAA
>CAJBPC010000182.1 GCA_903957405.1 uncultured bacterium
GTGCTCATTGATGGAACGGAATTCCAGGTGTACACCTTAAGGAAGGTTCAACTGTTTCCGCTACGGGACGGGCGCTTTATGCTGGAATCAATAGAAGTTGATAACTCCATCAAATTCCTGCGTGGAGACCAACTCCGGGATGGCGGCAGCATGGATGAGATGATCAGATTACTGGATGCGGATAATGCGCTTCCTGAAGACCGTTGGGTGAGTGAGAAGCTGACCCTATCGACCGAACCCCTCAGGGTGGAGATAAAACCCCTTCCTGAGCTTTCCGGGAATCCACACTTCAAAGGTGCTGTCGGCCGATTCAGTTTGCGAACGGCAGTCTCGCCAGACACATTGCAAGCAGGGCAGTCCGGCATCTTCACAATGATCATAGAAGGATCAGGCAATATTCCGGTGATGGGTGTCCCGGATGTGGCATGGCCTGCAGGCGTTGAATCTTTTGAACCGGAGATCATGGAGGATTACGACACGAGTCACTCCGGCAAGAGCAGCAGGAAAGTCATGAAATATCCTTTTTCCATTTCAGATACCGGCAGATGCATCTTCCCTCCAGTGATGATGTCC
Organism: uncultured bacterium; assembly: GCA_903957405.1. Taxonomy (GTDB): domain Bacteria; phylum Bacteroidota; class Bacteroidia; order Chitinophagales; family Chitinophagaceae; genus Pollutibacter. The sequence goes on from CAJBPC010000182.1 coordinate 574, forward strand.
GTGTTCGATCCGAAAGTAGGATCCTACTCCATGATCCGATCGGATTCCGTAAGTGTATACGTGTTATCGGCTGCAGACGATATCCAAATCTCAGAACCTGACAAATCACTGACCGGTGGTTCAAATGCCGGAGAAATGGGCAAAAATCTGTTACGGATCTTCGCCATGCTGATACCGGCGGTCGTGGTTATTGTTGTTTTGTGGCGAAAGCGGGGGAAACGATCCGATGACCGGCAGCACATCGAAGCGGATCAACCAATGTCGGGATCGTTCACGGATCCATTTGCGGATGAACGCAGGCCAAAAATCAGGACGCTTGAACAATCTGGGATCCTCTTACGGAAAGGCAGCGTCAAGGAGGCGTATATCGGCATCGAAGAAGTATTGCGTGCGGAATTGTCTGAACGCCATGGGATCAGTCTGGGAGAGACCATGGGGGGGATGCGGGACCTTTTGCTTTCGCAGGGCATCTCATTGGATGCAGTCCGGGATCTGGTGGGATTCATGCAGCATTGCCAGGAAAAAATCTATGCACCCTTCACGGATGGTCAGCAGGCGGAGTCGGACCTGGTTCTTGCCGCGACATGGTTGACTTTCCTCCAGGCTTCAAAAAAAATCGGATGAACGCCGAGGCAATGATTCAGTCCGTGAACTTATATCCAACGCCTCTGACGGAATGAAAATATCTCGGGTCCTTGCTGTCTTTTTCGAAATATTTCCTGAAGTTCAGGATGAAATTATCGATTGTCCGGGTGGTTGGGTAAACCTGATAACCCCAGACCGATTGCAGGATCTTCTCCCTTGAGACCACTTCGTTCCTGTTTGTGATGAGAAGTTTAAGCAACATGGATTCTTTCTGACTTAGGGAGATTTCTTCGCCCCTGTTATTCACGGCCGATTGCGCTTTGAAGTCGATTCGGTTATTCCCGAAACTATAGGTTTCTTCGGTGTTTGCCTTCTCCTGCATTTGCCGATTCTTCTGTATGAGTTTTTCCACGCGGAGGAGCAACTCCTCAAGGTTGAATGGTTTGGTGAGATAATCGTCGGCACCCTTTTTCAGACCCAGCACCCTGTCGGAACTGCTGCTTTTGGCGCTCAGCATGAGGATGGGGAGGTTGGCATCTTTGAGCCGTATCGTTTCACAAACGCTGATGCCGTCGATCTCCGGAAGCATGATGTCCAGTACGATCAGGTCGAAATATTCCTCTCTCACTTTACGAAGCGCGTCTGCACCATCCGCGGAAATCGTGACTTCATACCCTTCCAGTTCAAGATTCAGTTTCAGCGCTTCCTGGAGATTTTCTTCATCTTCCACCACGAGGATCGAAGGAGCGTTCTTCAGATTCATTACAGTGATTTTGGCAATTTTAATATAAAAACAGCTCCGGAAGGTTGGTTGTCTGTCACCATCACATCACCCCCGTGGTCCTTCATGATTTTCCGGGTAAGGTATAGGCCAAGCCCCGTTCCTTTTGTCTGTCGCGTCTGTTCTGAGCCGAGTCGGTAGAACCGTTCGAATATTTTCTTTTTCTCTATTTCCGGGATCCCAGGTCCGCGGTCTTTGACACAGATGAGCCATTCCGTCTGGTGCTGTTCCAGTGCCACTTCAATCGATGTGTCATGAGGTGAATATTTCAGTGCATTCTCCAACAGGTTGTTCAGGGCGAGTCCAAGTAAAAAGCTGTCACCATCGAACTGAATGCCTTGGGTTGTACTGCACAAAATGGATCGATTCGGGTATCTCTGTCGAAAATTCCGCACGGCATCCGTTAAAAGCAGACCCAGATCGACTGTCTCCTTATTGAGTTTGAACCCGCCTGCGTCGAGCTGAGAGCTTAGCAGGATATTGTCACAGAGATCGTTCAACCGGTTGGTTTCGTGGAGTGTGTTGCTGATGATCTTCTTTTGTTTTTCCTCGTCCAGTTTATGGCGGCTGAGCGTTTCGAGGTTCAGCTTTGTCACTGCGATGGGTGTTTTTAATTCATGCGTGACCGCCATCATGAAATTCTGCTGCTGGGTGTTCAGCCGTATCTGACGCCTCGCTGCTCTGTAGACGAAGATCGCGCCAATGATCGTCAACACGAGAAACATCAGACCTTCACCCAGGTATTGTGCATTGTTCCTGTCACGTTCTTCCGTGATGGTCCGGAGCATCAGGGTGTAGAGGGGATCATCCCTTCGAATAAGATCTTTCTTGAACACATACATGTCGCGATTCTGCTGCCAGAGTTCTATGAACCACCAGGTGAGTGCGGCGATGAGGTAGCACAGCAAAAACCAGTAGACAAGGGTGATGACGGCAAATCTTTTTTTTCTGTTCCTGCGGAGCATCAGCGTTGTGCTTTTTCTACACGTAGTCCGACGTTCATGATGTGTTCAAGTGGATCATCCCGCATCAGCTGTTCCAGACCCACCTTGTACAGGCCTTTGTTTTTAAATTTCACAGGCTGCCTGTATAGCGATATCCTGTGTTCGAAAATATCATCCATTCCACTGCCCGTCCATTTGTCAAATGTGGCGAGTTTGAACTCGAATTTTTGGCTGACGGATAACGTGTCGCCGGGGCTGGTGCTGGTGAGATTCACCCAGATATTTTCGTACTCATATGCATCCGTGTGGCGGATGACGAAGAATATCCTGTAGGATGCACTCGTGTCTTTGATTTCGAACTGAAGTTCGGGCTTGAATCGGCTTTCCCAGGCATGCTTGGGGATCTTTACATTTTTTTCGAAGAGGTCCATCGTCTCACATGACGCAAGAGATATCATCGAAAAAAAAAGGAGGTAGACAGACTTTCTCACAGATGAGGTTTATGCAAAAGTAGAACTTACTTTGATTCCAGTCTGAAAGCAAGTGTCGTCAGGATGATGAGCCCTCGATGAGCAGGTTGGTCATAGGACATTGAGCACTTGCTCTTTGGCTTTTTCCAATTCATCTTTCATCATCACAACGGATTTTTGAATGGTGGAATCATTTGCCTTGGCTCCAGTGGTGTTGATCTCCCGACCGATCTCCTGAAGCACGAACGCAAGCTTTTTCCCTTTGGAATCGCCGGGCTCGTCAAGCAGCGAGATGAAATAGTCGCAATGATTGCTGAGCCTGACCTGCTCTTCGGTGATATCCATCTTCTCAATGTAATAGATCAGTTCCTGCTCCATTCGGTTGCTGTCGTATTTGTCGCTACCGACATGTTCTTCGAGGAGTTTACGGATGTTGTCTCGGACCCGCTCTTTGCGCAAAGGTTCCAGCCGGATGACTTCAGTGTGCAGCGTATTGATATTTTCTATTCTGGTGCGCAGTTCTTTTTCAAGGGCCGCCCCTTCGTTCGTGCGATGCTTGTCGAGTTCACCAATGGCCTCGACCAACAGATTCCTGAAGGCGGCCCAATCGGTATCACTGAATGCATCCGTGGAAGGACTGACAACTTCAGGGAGCTTCAGGAGTGCATCGAGGATATTCGCCGACTCCAGTCCCAATGTATCCGTCAACTGCCTCAACTGAAGGATATATGCTTTCGCGAGTTCCATGTTGATCGTCACGGGCTTTGATGCTCCATTCATCTTGAGTGTGATCATGCACTCGATGCTTCCGCGTACGAGTTTTTCCGACATGATATTTCGGATCTCGAACTCGTATGGCTTCAGCAGCTGCGGCATTTTCAATACCATCTCCAACTGCTTGCCATTAAGGGAACGTATCTCCA
>CAJBPC010000183.1 GCA_903957405.1 uncultured bacterium
CTGATGCCATGCGACCACACCACCATTGAACGGAGGTTTGTAAAAAAGTTGATCATGCCAGAAACGTACCGCATGGTCGCCAAATAACTGACTGGCGGCCATCACGAAGGCCGGATTCCAAAGAATGTCATGAAAGCCCTGTGTAATGCGCCATGCTCCCAACGCATGGAATACCACCTTGGCGGGATCCGTAGATTCATTGGATGCAAATTCATAGAACAACCCGTGGCCGGGATGACCGGGATCCATGATTTCCTGCAATTCCTGCCCGAGCACTGCAATCTGCTCATCATTCAGCAACCTGACATTTGCCAAATACCCGTACTCCTCGAAAAACTCCAATTGATCGGTTGATAGGCGGTACTGCTCCCACTCGGATTTATTTTGTGGCCACGTGAAAAGAGACGAAACCCGCTGATGGCTTTCTGAAAGATCAAGAACGGACATGGGCTGGTATTTGTATGAGTTAAATGATAAAAAACAGATTCCTGCTTAATGCCAATGCTCCGCTATAAAAAGGAGATGGCGAAAAATTCAGACAAAAGTTTATTGAGCCGGCCATTCTAAAAAGATTTCAACACAGAACAACTCTTTGAATCACCGCTTATATTATGCCTACCATTTGAAAAAAATTTCCCCTTATCAGTTTTTCAATTGAATCGCACATTCGTCACAATTTGATCTCATAGGTTGCATATTTTTCATTCCCCTGACCACGAATGTCAAACGTCAATAAAGGCCCGGCTTTTTGCCAGTCGATTCGAATGATGCCGAAGTTTCGCTTCACCACCAATTCGCCCACACGATAGCGATTTTCCTCTTGCCGAACAACACTCCATGTGTGTGTAAGTCCGCTGGAAGTGAAATCATAAAGAGGATAAGCCATGCTTTCGGATCTGATGCTTGACAACTCGGCAATATGCCTGTCACCGCTGATGAAAAAGACTCTCTTTGCACCGGAAGCGGCGATCAATTTGAATAATCTCTGCCGTGCATCCGGAAAATTCGCCCATTTTTCAAAACGATGCTCCGATGATATCACCTGAATGCTCGAATTGATGATGTGTATATCCGCCCTGGATCGTCGCAGTTCGGTTTCGAGCCATTGCCATTGCGCTTCTCCCAAGATGTCCAGTCCGGCAGTCGGCAGATTTCTTCGTTCCGTCCTGCCTGTCTGGGGATCTGTGAATGCCTCCTGCGTCAGGCTGTCCCGAAAATAACGGGTATCCAGATTTATGACCTTCACCTGTCTTCTAAGAGGACCGTAAGTTCGGCTATGATAAGCCCCTTCTCTTTTTCTGGCAGGATCATCGGCTGCAATATCCAGGAAATCAAAAAGGATGTCGCGGCTTTCTTTCTTCATTTTGTAATCTCGCCCGCCATCGTTGACACCGTAATCATGATCGTCGTATGTGCCAGTTACAGATGCCTTGGATAAAAGCTTTTGGTATGCGGTGTTTGCCTTTTGACGATTATACTTGTTGCGGAGGCTGTCCATGTCATAGGTGTCACCATAAACAATGTCACCACCCCAGATCCACAATCCCGGTTGCTGGGCGATGACATCATCCCAAAGTTTCACCGGATTATCCTGATGGTCGCAGGATCCGAATGCGATGGTCGTCAAAACCTTTTTCTTCTGAGAGATTGCGGAGCTCGGAAAAAGAAATAAAACGACCATGAAAAAAATCGAAGCATGCATTCGGAAAAGCATGTTGCCTGATTGAATGTTTGCAGTATTTCTTAATAAGCTGTACATCTTCTTACAATGATAGGTGTTGAGATCGAATGCCTCTGACTTTTTGAAAGAATGCAGATGCGTTCACGGAAATGAAAAAGCTCTTTGATACATTCATGAAAACAGATCACCGGGGCCGCAAAACGCTGTTCATGACCTCTACCAAACCATTCTTGGGGGTATCATGACCTAGGTGCCAGAACATGATTCCGCCCAGTCCTTTTGTGGCTACATACGTTGACTTTTCCTGAATGGATCTCTTGTCATCATAGGTCGCAAAAGTCTTTTCCTTTGCGTTGTATGCAAACGGTGCTTTTGCGGTGCTGTCCCAATAAAAAGCATATCCTTGCTGCTCGGTTAAATTCTTCGGGAAATCACTATAGCCCAAGGATTGCTTGAACTTTCCCGATTGATACAGTCCGTTCCGAACAGGAGACACCCCTTCCCAAATGCGCGCATAGAAAGCCGCACCTATGATCAATTTACGCGGTTCAACCCCTTTCGATATCAGATAACGCACACAATTGTCAGTGGATTCCTTCTGATCAGGTGTTCCGTAAAGCGCTGTATGATGTCCGGTGACGGTTGAAAATCCACTGATCAGATCATAAGTCATGAGGTTCACATAATCGACCATGGGCATCACAGTCTTCCAGTCGACCGATTCTTCCAGGAATTTGCCAAAGCCTCCTGCAGCAAACGTAATCGTACTCTTTTTGCCCAGGACCTGCCTCAGGGTGCTTATCAGTGCTGTGAAATTCCCTTTATCAGATGAAGAGAAAGGGTGGCCCGGATAACCGGCAATGGCGGGATATTCCCAGTCGAGATCTATTCCGTCGGATTTGAAAAATCGTGTCAACGATCTCACCGACTGCGCAAATGCCATCCTGGATTCCGGTGATGCAAAAACCTCAGAACAAGATTCGCAACCGCCCCATCCACCCAACGATAAAAGCACTTTAAGGTCGGGGTTGATTTTTTTCATCGCCACCATCTGTTGGATGAGCAATGTGTCCACCGAACTGTTTATCTTCAATTTGGCGCCTTCGAGATGTCCGAAACAATAGATGATATGCGTAAAATCTCGCGCATCATACTTCTTGAGTATTTCAGCATTGCCGGCATAATAGGCGATGACCGCTTTTTTCTGCGCACGGGCCGAAACCATGAGCATATGGGCGACAAGGATCAGAAGCATCATTCGGATGACCGGATATCTCATGAGGTTTATTTTTTTGAGCCTATCAAATCTATACAATTTGTGGTTATGGATTGACGCAACCATGTCGTGTATACTGTGATTCATCCATGAAAATGGTTATTTGCTTTGTGAAAACTTTGATTTTTGCTAAGATCATGACTTTAGCCTTTTTATTACAAATACCAACTGAATCACTGCCGGAATGATAAACCTTAAGGGATGCTTTGCAATGTTGCTGATGGTGGCTACCGAATGCCTCATGTCGCAGACTAGGCTGCCAAACATCATTTACATATACGCGGATGACCTTGGGTATGGTGAGTTGGGAAGTTACGGACAGACAAAGATCAAAACCCCGCATCTTGACCGAATGGCGCAAGAAGGCCTGCGATTCACACAACATTACAGCGGTGCTCCTGTTTGTGCACCGTCCCGCTGCATGCTGATGACCGGCAAGCATGCAGGTCATTCGTATATCCGGGGGAATTATGAGATGGGTGGCTTTGAAGATTCCAGCGAAGGGGGGCAGATGCCACTGCATGAAAACACATACACGATAGCCAGGATGCTCAAAGAAAGGGGCTACGCTACAGGACTCGTTGGGAAATGGGGAATGGGGATGCCAGGTACCACCGGCAGTCCGCTAAAACAGGGATTCGATTATTACTACGGATACCTCGATCAAAAACAAGCACATAATTTCTATCCCTCCCATCTTTGGGAAAATGATCGCTGGGATAGTCTGGACAATCGATATATCATGGTGCATCAGTCCATCGATTCCACGACAGCTTCGGATACGGACTTCGATCGGTTTCGGGGAAAGGATTATGCCCCGGCAAAGATGACAGAAAAAGCACTTGGGTTCATTGACAGGAACCGGCAAAAACCTTTTTTTCTCTATCTCCCCTATACCTTGCCGCATCTGTCATTACAGGCTCCGGAGGAGTATGTCAAAAAATATATCGGACAATTCGCTGAACGACCATATTACGGCGAAAAAGGATATGCTCCCAACAAATATCCACTTTCCACCTATGCGGCCATGATCAGTTATCTGGATGATCAGGTGGGCATCATCCTGGAGCGGATAAAACAACTCGGGCTTGACGGAGAAACCATCATCATGTTCTCAAGCGACAATGGCGCCACTTTCTCTGCCGGCGTGGATGCGACATTTTTCCAAAGCGTGGCAGGGATGCGGGGCTTAAAGATGGATCTCTATGAAGGAGGCATCCGTGTGCCCTTCATCGTGAGATGGCCCGGGAAAGTGAAGCCAAACACCGTGTCAAACCTTATGTCTGTACAATACGATATATTGCCCACCCTTTCTGAACTCACTGGACTGCGGATCTCCGGCCTTGACGGCATATCTCTTTTACCCGAAATCCTCGGAAACAAATCCAAACAGGAAAACCACGGGTTCCTGTATTTTGAATACCCTGAAAACGGTGGGCAGATAGCCGTGAGGACCGGTGACTGGAAGGGTATTCGGAAAAATATGCGAAAGGATCCTGCCGCACCTTGGGAACTCTATGATCTGGCAACCGATGTTTCTGAGCGTATAAACCTTGCTGCTAAACATCCTGCAATCATTGCAGAGATGGGAAAAATCGCCCGACGAGAACATATGCATCCTCATATCCTTGAATGGGAATTCATAGATCCCCGGATAAGGAAATGATGCCAAGGGTATCCTAGTCATACTGTATTCACAAGCGCATGAACCCATCCGTTCGAGAGGTCAGTTTGACAACTTACCCGCCTCTCGATTATTCCTTCCGGTTACCTTTTGGATGTCATCTCCCAGATCCGCTCTCGCTTCTTCGGCGATGCTTTTAAGCTTGCCGACCATTTCCGGATAATATGCCTTAACATCATATTGTTCTCCGGGATCCCTGCGAAGGTCATACAAGGCTTCTTCCACCATACCATTCTCCGGTGCTTTGCCCGGAAACCTGTCGAAGCC
>CAJBPC010000184.1 GCA_903957405.1 uncultured bacterium
ATGACGAAACCTCGTCGACGATCCGACAACTGCATCAGGATACTGGATATCTGCTTGATCCGCACGGCGCCATCGGCTATCTGGCATTGAAGCGCTGGCTCGACATGCATCCGGGCGATAAAGGATATTTTCTGGAAACGGCACATCCCGTCAAGTTCCCGGAAAGCGTGGAAAAAGCCACCGGACTGAACATCGAAATCCCCCCGCATGTCAAGCCCGTCATGGAAGGAATCAAACAATCAACGCCTATACCAAACGAATACGAAGCACTTGCAGCATTCCTGCAGCGATTTGGATAGCCTTGCAATGACATCATCATGTTTCGCATTTTTATGGAAGGGGTTGAGATAGCCGTATTTTTATCCGGAACTAAAATCAAATGATGCCATGATCTCAAGAACTGGATTTTCTAAGGGCCGATCCCTCCTGCTGCCACTCATGGGGTGCTGCATCCTGTTTGTTTTCGGGTGCTCGTCTTCAAAAACGATCAGCGGCGCCAGTCCGGAGCAGATCAGACAGGCCATTCAATCCGACCGATGGGTATTCGTTGCACAGTCGGCCATCGCCCAGGGAGGACGCTCCCGACAAATCGATACCCGATATGATGTGCGCTTTGGAAGAGATACACTCCAGTGCTATCTGCCATACTTCGGCAGGTCTTTCTCCGGAGCTGCGGCATTTTCAAACGGCAGTCCGCTTGACTTCAAATCGACCGACCTATCGATAGAAAAGGAGGAATTGAAAAATGGAGGAATCCGACTGAAAGTAAAACCCCGAGACGTGCCTTCTGTGCAGTTCATGATCTTCGAAATATTCGAAAGCGGAACATCCAGCCTGAGCGTGACGCTCACAGACCGTTCTCCGATATCCTTCAACGGTTACCTGGAAGCCGTAAAGTAATCCCATCCGAATGACTAACGATGCGGCGTAAACGAAATCGTCTTAGCGATTCATCTGAGCCGTAGCCGGTTGTACATTTCATGCATGACCTCCATATGCGGAGCCGTCAGCACAGCGAGCCCCATGATCGAATACCACATTAAAGAAGTGTGGTCGGAAAACATGTACCCAGCAGAGCCAGCGATGAGGATGCCCGCCACGGCCAGAAGGCTGTAGAATGCGATTTGACGGATCACTTGCCTGAACGGTACGCCGTTCACTTGACAGAGATAGGAAGTGATTTTTCGTATCGACAGCACAGAATGCCATCCGACGAAATAAAACGTGAAACCCATGATCAGCGGAAGCTTCGCCAGGATGAGTAGGATCGCAACATAGAACATCAATGTTCTGAAATCGAGCTTTGTGCGCTCCTCGCGCTGCAAGAAAAAAAACATACCGGCGGATACCAATAGCTGGACTACCAACAACTGAATCACAAGACCGCGATGGGTCTCCAGCCATGTCATCACCGAATCGGCATAGGGTGATACGCCCGCCAGCGCAATAAAAGGACGAACCTCGTCAGCATGTGTGAGCAGCATGACGCCTAATATGACCATTCCGTATGCAACCACAAAATATTTACCGGTCCAGGTGGTTGTATCAAACAAGGACAAATCGGTTTCACCGAAATGATAGGCAGAAAAAATTATGAAGATGAGGATACCCAGTGCAGGAAACTGCCACAATATGGCAGCGAAGAGCATTAGCCTACCCATGTATCCCGCAAAGAACCTCCCCGTCGAAAAGGACTCTCCCTTACTCTCGGAATTGTGCATCGCGACCAGCAGATCTGCCGCACCATGGGGTACACCCAAAATTAATACGCCGGAAATAAACAACGTCAGCTGCAGGTCTGGGCCGAAGGGATTTACAAATAGCTGCAAGAGCAGCATGCACATGCCCGCTGCCAAGAGGTAATAACGGATCATGATGGATGGGTTGGTATTTACGGATGCATTCCCGGATCAATGGCGCAGGGGAAAAACAGGTAAGATAATGGCTTAAATAAAAGTGTCCTCCGGGAAACAATTCCTGCACACGGAGGACACTTTTATCAAACTAAAGGAGATTAGGACTTAGCACTCTCCGATGTAGCAATGCTGTATACGACAAGGCCGAAACCGATCTTGTTTACGGCATCTGCAATGTTGTAGAAAAGATTCACACTCTCAGGATTGGTGATAACACCACTCAACCAACCACCTGGCATTGCCATGTAACCAATAGGGTAGATTGCCCATCCTACCAGTACAAACCATGCAAGTGCCTTGATGCCCTTCTGAACAGCAGTCGAATTGCTGGAAGCTGCCAATTGTTTGGCTTCACCAAACCAAGCAGAATAAAGGATATACACATAGCCGAGGGTTGAAATCACACCCCATAGAACGGAATGACCTGTTGCACCTTCACCGGCAGATCCATCCGCGTTTAAGGGAACGAACGCCTCACCGATGTAACCAGCAACCAACATCACTACGGATGCAGCGATCAATTTCCACATGAAAGACGCTTTTGCACCAGCTGGCTTGAGCAGAAGATAGAACTCAAGACACATCAAAGGCACAGTCAGTGTCCAGTCGATGTAACGAAGCGCCACAGGAGTCTTGCCGGTTGCTGCGAAATAATCACGCATGTAATAATAATGCACAGCAGCGATGGCAGTGATCAATCCGGAAACCAACAAAGAAGTCTTCCATTTTCCGTCTACCTGACCGCGCTCGAAAAAGAAGAAGATTGATGCCGCGAACATAGCCATGTACCCGGTGAAAAACGTGAATGTAACTGGATCATTCACTTTGATCTCCATGACATTTAACAGAACTTGATTCATATTACAAGGTTTTGG
>CAJBPC010000185.1 GCA_903957405.1 uncultured bacterium
AGCCATGGGTGTAGGTTTCAGAGCATTTATCTCTGAAACCCTTTGCTGGCAACGTTTTCAGAAGAATCAAGGATCACAAAAGGTCTTTCATATCTGGACATGATCGCTGAAAGGCATGGCAATGCTGCATTACAGCGATTACAGGTCGATTTTGGTTAAAATTTTTCGGAATGTAAAAAGCCTCTAAATTTGTCCAAGTCGTTAACTTCTTAAAATTATTTTACCATGAACAAGTCAGAGTTGATCGCTAAGATCGCTGAAGATTCCGAGATCACTAAAACACAGGCAAATTCTGCGCTCGATTCATTCATCTCAGCAGTTACCAAAACACTGAAAGGTGGTGGCAAGGTTACATTGGTGGGTTTCGGTACTTTTTCCGTCACAAAGCGTGCTGCACGCAATGGTCGCAACCCTCAGACTGGGGCCGTGATTAAAATCAAAGCCAAGAAAATCGCCAAGTTCAAAGCTGGCAAAGACCTTTCCGAAAAAATCTAAGGGGATGTCTCCAGAAATGAAAAGCAAATCACGCAATGTGGTTTGCTTTTTTTAATTTTGCAGTCTAAACAAGCAATGTATGGGAAGAGGTGATAAAAAAACAAAGAAAGGAAAGATCTTTAAAGGTTCTTTCGGAAAATCAAGACCGGCTAGGCCTACTGCTCCCAAAAAGCCAGTGGAGAAGAAAGTTGTTGAAGCAGAGCAATAATATGCTATCTCATTAACCTCGTTTGTCCTTCAAGGGGCAAGCCGCGTTAGTTGCCAGTTGTCATCACCCAGTAGCCTGTACACGATTCTGTCGTGCAGGCGGCTTGGTCTTCCTTGCCAAAATTCCAATTGATCAGGTATAACCCTGTATCCTCCCCAATGTGGAGGTCGTGGTATGGGCGTGTCTTTAAAAGTATGTTTGAAATGGACTATGTTTTCTTCTAACAGATCCCGTGAATCAATTTCTCGGCTCTGCGGTGAAGCCCAAGCACCTATCCTGCTGCCTTCTGGCCTTGAATGAAAATACGCATCGCTCTCTGCCTCAGACACGGGTTCGCACCTTCCTTCAATCCTGACCTGTCGCTCCAACTCTTTCCAAAAGAACAAGAGACTAGCATAAGGGGTATGTGATAATTCCTCCCCTTTTCGGCTTTCATAATTCGTGAAAAAAACGAAACCTCCATCATCGTACCCTTTAAGCAGCACGATTCTGGATGCGGGTCGGCCCTTCAGCGATACAGTGGAAAGAGTCATGGCGTTGACCTCAACGATCTCTGCCTTAACAGCCTCATCCCACCAACGATTGAATTGGCTAAAAGGATGCAGCTCCACATCTTTTTCCGAAAGGGCTTCGAGCATATACTCTTTACGGATGGATGCAATCGACATGGATGACGAATTTAAGTATGCCCTAAACTTATTGAATCAATGCGATCAAATCAGTGAACCAGGGTGCCGACTTTTTCACCCATTATGACCCTCTTGAGGTTTCCCTTTTGATTTATATCAAATACGATGATGGGGAGATTGTTTTCCATGCATAAGGTGAAGGCCGTCATGTCCATGATCCGAAGATTCTTGTCGATGCAATCCTTGTAACCAATGGTGTCGTATTTTGTCGCAGTAGGGTATTTTTCCGGGTCAGCGGTATACACGCCATTGACCCTTGTTCCTTTCAGGATGATATCGGCCTGTATCTCCACTGCACGAAGAGAGCCTGCCGTGTCTGTCGTAAAATAAGGGTTTCCGGTACCCGCACCGAAAATTACAACCCTTCCTTTTTCAAGATGCCTTATGGCCCTTCTACGAATATACGCCTCTGCAACCTGCTCCATCTTTAGAGCGCTCATGAGACGCGTGTAGACACCCAGTTTTTCAAGCATCGCCTGAATGGCAATGCCGTTGATCACGGTGGCCAGCATGCCCATGTAATCTCCCTGTGCACGTTCAATACCCGTCTCTGATTCATTCATGCCGCGATAAATATTACCACCACCAATGACTATTGCGACTTCCACTCCGAGTTCAACGATCTCCTTGACTTCCTGCGCGTATTGGGCGATCACCTGAGGATCCAGACCAAAACTGTTGTCACCCATGAGTGACTCTCCTGATAACTTTAAAAGTATGCGCTTGTAAACTGGTTGCATGGCGGTAAAGTTACGAAGAAAACTCCCTTTTTTTCGCAATAAAGAAAGCCGCGTGGATACTCCACGCGGCTGATATCTGGTACGATCGCATTGGGCCTTAACCTAGTGCGATGCGCTTAAAAGAAATAACTTTCAGGTCCTTATCAACAGACTTAAGATAATCTCCAACGGATTGTCCGCCGTCTTTTACAAAAGCCTGAGCAAGCAGTGTGCTTTCTTTGAAGAAGGCATTGAGTTTTCCGTCAGCGATCTTGTTGATCATCTCTTCTGGCTTACCTGCCATCTTAGGATCATTCTTGATCTGCTCCAGTACGATGGCTTTCTCACGCTCTGTCACTTCAGACGGTACAGAGGATGCATCGACAGCTACCGGATTCATGGCAGCGATCTGCATAGCCACGTCTTTTCCAGCGTCAGGCTGAGGCTGATTCATACCTACGAGGACACCCATCCGGTTAGAACCGTGGATATAGGATGCCACGAATTCCGCTTCAATGCGCTCAAATTTCGAAATGCCAATCTTTTCTCCGATGCTTGCGAGTTTATCATTGATCAGATCGGCCACTTTGACTCCTCCGATCTCAACAGCATTCAGTTCTTCCACACTTTTTACATTGGAGGCAATGGCTGCATCCATAATGCTTTGTGCGAAGGCCACGAAGTCTGCGTTCTTGCTCACGAAGTCCGTCTCACAGCTTATGCAAAATGCTATACCGGATGTGTTGCCTTCAGTTGTCTTCGCAAGGATGACACCTTCTCTTGCATCTCGGTCGCCCCGCAGTGCAGCAACTTTCTGTCCCTTTTTCCTAAGCCAATCAACGGCGGCTTCAATGTCGCCATTGGTTTCAGTAAGTGCCTTACGGCAATCCATCATGCCTGCGCCTGTCATCTGGCGCAGCTTGTTGATATCGGCAGCGGTGATTGTTACAGTTGACATTTGGTGCTCCGGCCCCCGACGGTGCTATCCGCAGGGGCACTGTTTTATGTATGTTAGTTAATGGTAGTAGAATCAAGGACAACGGTCAAGGGTAACCAAAGCACTCCTTATTTCTTCTGGGCTGGCCTGCGTCCGCCAGCGCCCGGACCAGCGATCCTGCGTTTTGGCTGGGGCTTTCCAGGACCGCCGCGACGGGCTGCGGCTTTTTCCTCATCATCTTCGAGGGAGAACCTGGGTGATTTTTCACCGCTGTCCTCCACGTCTTCGGAATCATCGGTGCGTTCAGCCTGCCTTTCAGCAAGTCCTTCGGCAATGGCCGCCGTGATGTAGTTTGCTATGATGGCGATGGATTTGGTCGCATCGTCATTGGCAGGAACCGGATAATCAACCTTGTTTGGATCGCAATTCGTATCCACCATGCCGAAAGTGGAGATTCCAAGCTTTTTCGCTTCAGATAAAGCTATGTGCTCATGTCCGATATCAACTATGAACAACGCCGCAGGTACACGACCCAACTGCGAAATCCCGCCAAGCACTTTGTCCATCTTATCCCTGTCACGCGCAAGTTGAAGACGCTCTTTCTTGGTGATGTTGTCAAAACTTCCATCTGCCAGCATCTTCTCGATGGTCTGCATCTTTTTGACGCTTTTGCGGACCGTGTTGAAATTCGTCAACATTCCACCCAACCAACGCTCTGTCACGAAGGGCATGTTTACACGCTTTGCACATTCCGTGACGATTTCTTTCGCCTGTTTCTTCGTGCCAACAAACATGATCTTCCGTCCGCTTTTGGCAATGGATTTCAGCGCAGAGGCAGTTTCCTGCAGGCAATCAACCGTCTTGTTCAGATCGATAATATGGATTCCTTTCTTCTCGGCGTAGATGTAGGGCAGCATTTTCGGATTCCACTTCTTACGCAGGTGACCGAAATGCACACCTGCTTCCAATAACTGCTGTTGTAATGAAGTGTTACTTTCCATCTGATGATTGTATGAAAATTTGAATAATTTGTTTTCGGAACCAATATCCGTCCAAAAATTTTGAGGAACAATCGCAGACATTTCTGAGACATTCCGAAAAATTCCGGACCAAGCAGATTAACGCTTGCTGAACTGGTAGCTTTTCCTCGCTTTTTTCTTACCGAATTTCTTGCGTTCCACACCCCTCGGATCGCGACGAAGCAGACCCGCTGCCTTCAGCGCAGGACGCCATTCAGGGTTGATGGTGATCAACACGCGCGCGATACCGAGCTTCGATGCCTCCGCCTGGCCTTTCTTTCCACCGCCGGTGGCGTTGATGTTGATGTC
>CAJBPC010000186.1 GCA_903957405.1 uncultured bacterium
CCGGGGGATGCCTTGTGTCCACTGTAACTGTTCTCCATGTAGGCACCCGGCACGCCGGGGACCGAGGCGTGGCGCATATTCCAGACGAAACGATTCAATCCCTTACCCCGCGAAAGACGGGGCTCGGGGGCCGGCCCGCCGTCATACGAACGAAAAAGACTGTCCTTCTTTGAGGATAGACTGCGGACCAGATTTCCGGACGCATCAAGGATCTCCATCTTAATATGCTCATCATCCCGCATGGCGGGAAGCTGGTAGTACATGACGATGCCGTTGGCAGGATTCACACCGCGGTATGGATTGCTGCCGGTGAATGCGGGATCAGATCGGTTGAGTTCGCTCGAGCCATTGGCAATATAGGCGTCCTCCGGCTTGTAGATAAAAAAGGAATCCGTGGCCTTGCCATACTGGCGCAGCAGGCCGAGGTCATCAAGGATCCAGAATGACCGGCCGGAAGTGGCGGCGATAAGATCTCCCTTGTGTACCCGCAGATCGGTGATCGGCGTGACGGGAAGGTTGAGTTGACATGGCGCCCAGTCAGCCCCTCCATTGTAGGATATGTAAAGCCCCAGTTCCGTACCCGCGAACAGCAGGTCCTTCCTTTGATCATCTTCCCTCACCACACGGGTGAATGCATTGGCCGGGATGCCGTTGTTGATCCTCGTCCATGTCTTGCCATGATCGGTCGTCTTGAACAACCCGGGTGTGTGGTCATTGAATTTATATCGAGTGGTGGCGATATAGGCCGTTGCCTTGTCGTGCGGTGATACTTCTATGGCATTGATAAGGCATTCCGACAGGCCGGCAGGCGTCACATTCTTCCAGGTCGCGCCCCCGTCCCTTGTGAGGTGCACCAATCCGTCGTCACTGCCGGTCCATATCACACCTTTCTCATGCGTGGATTCGATGACATAACTCAGTGTTCCGTAGTTCTCCGCACCAACGGCTTCATTGGTATATGGCACACCGGGCCGGCCCTGTTTCTCCTTGTCATTGCGTGTCAGGTCGGGGGATGCCTCGGTCCATGTCCTGCCAAGGTCTCGCGTCCGAAGCAATAACTGGGCACCGTGGTAGTAGGTGTTCGGTTCGTGCTTCGACCAGATGATAGGTGCGTTCCAGTTGAATCTGTACTTCATATCGCGCGCATCCATGCCGAGGTACTGGATGGGTGCCGCCATGATGTTCGTGGATGCATTTGCCCTGGTATCCAGCACCTCGATGGTGCCCTGGTAGCTGCCGCCGAGCACAAGGAAGGGCGAGTCGGGATTGAACGCCAGGAAGGCACTCTCCCCGCCGGCGGAAGCTGACCAGCTGGCAGGGTTGATGCCGCTGCTGCCGAACTCACGGTGCGCGATGGACAGGGATGAATTATCCTGTTGCCCCGCATATATCCTGTAAGGGAACTGGTTGTCTACATTGATGCGATACAACTGCGAAGTGGGCATATTGCTCTGCTCACTCCAGGTCTTGCCCCCGTTGACCGTGATGACCGCACCCCCATCATCCGCAAGGATCATGTTTTTCGGATCCTTTGGATTGATCCACAGATCGTGGTGATCGCCATGTTGTGTGTCGAGATCCGTCCAAGTGCGACCTCCGTCGGTGGACTTCAAGGCCGGGGCACTGAGCACATACAGCAGCTCCTCATTCGCGGGGTCTATGTACAGCTCGATGTAATACCATGCCCGCTGCACCAAACGATGGTCGTTGGTGACCTGCGACCAGCTTTTTCCGGCGTCTTCCGAAAGGAAAAGCCCACCAGCCTCTTTCTCGGAATCACTCTCTATGAGCGCATATACTTTTTCAGGATTCGATCGGGAAACGGAAATGGACATCTTTCCCATCTCGGTGGGAAGGCCGTCCTTCAGCTGCTGCCAGCTCTCGCCGCCATCGACAGACTTGTAGAGTCCGCTGCCCTGCCCGCCGCTGATGACTCTCCACGGCTGACGGCCGTGCTCCCACATGGCCGCATATAAGATCCTGGGATTCGTCATGTCCATAGAGATCTCCGCAGGCCCGGTCTTGTCATCCACATACAACACCTTCTTCCAACTGAGGCCGCCGTCGGTTGTTTTGAAGATGCCCCGCTGGTCTGATTTTCCATAAAGTGGACCCTGTGCCGCGACGTAGACAGTGTTCGGATCAGCCGGGTGTATGATGACACGAGAGATGTGCTGGGTGAGTTCGAGTCCTACCCGCTTCCACGACTTACCCGCATCCACCGACTTGTACACGCCATCTCCGTGATGCGTCATCACGCCACGGGGTGCATGCTCCCCCATGCCGACGTATACCACGTTCCTGTCGCTTTCCGCGACCGCGACGGCACCGACCGAACCGGTCTTGAAAAATCCGTCGGATATATTCCGCCAGGTGGTTCCCATATCATCCGTCTTCCAAAGACCCCCACCCGTCGTACCCATGTAATAAGTAGTGATGTCACCCGGCACACCGCATGCCGCGACGGAGCGCCCCCCGCGGAAGGGACCGATCGATCGCCACTTCAACGGGCCGAACACTTGATTGAAATCTGGGGAGACCGTCGCTTTTTTCGGTTGTGCGTTACCGGTAGCATGCATCAAAAAGCCGATGAAGAGGATGATCGCGGATCGTGACATGTACGTGAGATTGCGGATGATGGAATCGCTCATTGTGCGATGAAGATAATAAATCGGTCATTATTACGGTGAGATCTCAGAGGCCAAGACCATGATTCTTTGCCGTGGCGACCGCACTGTCGTATCCGGCATCGGCGTGCCGGATCACCCCCATGCCCGGGTCGTTGTGGAGGACCCTTCGGAGCCTTGCGTCGGCCTCCGGAGTGCCATCCGCCACGATGACCATCCCGGCATGGATACTGTAACCCATTCCCACGCCGCCACCGTGGTGCAGGCTCACCCAGCTGGCGCCGGCGGCCGTATTGACCAGTGCATTGAGGATCGGCCAATCGGCCACCGCATCCGATCCGTCGAGCATGCCCTCCGTCTCCCGGTTGGGGGATGCGACCGAACCCGTATCCAGATGGTCGCGGCCGATGACGATCGGGGCACGGACCTTTCCGGAACGGACCAATTCGTTGAAAGCGAGTCCCGCTTGTTGACGTTCTCCCTGCCCTAGCCAGCAGATCCGGGCGGGGAGCCCCTGGAAAGCGATCTTCGCCTTCGCCATCTCCATCCAGCGGATGAGTCCTTTGTTGTTCGGAAACATCTGCATGATCAGTTCATCTGTCACAGCGATATCGGCAGGGTCGCCGCTCAATGCCACCCAGCGGAACGGCCCTTTCCCCTCGCAGAACAAAGGACGGATGTAGGCGGGTACAAACCCTGGGAAATCAAAGCATCTGCCCGGCATGGCATCGCCAATGGATCCTGCCACTTGGGGCCCTGCCTTGGTTTCATATTCTTTCGCCCTGGCACGGATGTTATTGCCGTAATCGAAGGTGATGGCTCCCTTATCCATCAACTTCAGCATCAGCTGGACATGTCTGTACATGGATCGATAGGCCAGTGCGGCGTATTGTTCAGGGTCCTTTTCGCGCAATGCCACGGCCGATTCGTAGCTGATCTCATGAGGCCAATAGCCGATCAGAGGGTCATGGGCCGAGGTCTGGTCGGTGAGGGTGTCGGGAATGATGTTTCGCTCGAGCAGTCTTTCCAGCAGATGTACGGCATTGCAGCGCACACCGATGCTGAGCACTTCTCCATTTTGTTTCGCAGACAAGGCCCTGTCGATCGCTTCATCGATATCGATGTATTTCAGATCGAGATAGTGTGTCGCAAGGCGCTTGTCGATCCTCCACTCCTCCACTTCCGCAACCAGCGCGACGCCTTCGTTCATGGTGATGGCGAGTGGCTGTGCGCCGCCCATGCCACCCAGGCCCGCAGTGACGTTGATCGTGCCTTTAAGGCTCCCGAAACCGGCTTCTGAATGGGGTGATGACGCCATGGGAAAATGCTTGTCAGCGACTGCGGCATAGGTCTCGTAAGTACCCTGCACGATACCCTGCGACCCTATATAGATCCATGAACCGGCAGTCATCTGGCCGTACATCATCAGGCCCTTCTTCTCTAGTTCATCAAAATGCTCCCAGTTGGCCCAGTTGGGGACGAGCATTGAATTGCTGATCAGCACGCGAGGGGCATCGGCATGGGTCTTCATGATTGCGACCGGTTTGCCGGACTGTATCAAAAGCGACTCATCGTTTTCAAGGCGCTGAAGGGCAAGGATGATCTTCCCCAAAGCCTCAGGGTTGCGTGCGGCCTTACCCCTGCCGCCATATACGATGAGTTCCTCCGGCTTTTCCGCCACCGCGGGGTCGAGGTTATTCAACAACATGCGCAGTGCGGCTTCCTGGATCCATCCTTTACAAGTGATCTCGGTGCCAACAGGAGTCTTTGGTATCATAGTGGCTTAATTGAAAATTTTAAATTTGAGTCCCGGATGCCTTTCTAAACGGATGATGCAGGTCTCTGACAGTTGAGGCCGATGATGCATCTTCAGAGGAGGTCGGAAGGGGATTGTGCGTTGATGAACGACACTGCCGCCATCATATCATCACGCAAGATCCTGTCTTCTGACACAAAACTAACTTTCTCCCGAAAGGCCAAGCATATCCGCTCCAATGCCGGTGAACTTTTCAAAGGTCTCCTGAAATCGAGTGCTTGCGTGGCGGTGAGCAGCTCAATGGCCAGCACCTTTGTCACGTTTTCGACCACCCGCAGGCATTTCACTGCGGCATTTGCGCCCATGCTCACGTGATCTTCCTGGTTGTTGGAGGAGGATATCGAATCCACGGAAGCCGGAGTGCACAATTGCTTGTTCTCACTCACGATGCCGGCAGCGGTGTATTGAGGTATCATGAAGCCGCTGTGAAGCCCCGGGTCTTTGACCAAAAACATGGGAAGATCGCGGGAGCCGCTGATCAGCTGGTAAGTCCTGCGCTCGGAGATATTGGCCAGCTCGCTCATGGCAATGGCTAAGAAGTCGAGGGCGAGTGCCAGCGGCTGTCCATGGAAATTTCCTCCGCTGAGGATCAGTGCTTCCTCCGGAAAGATATTGGGATTATCCGTCACCGAATTGACCTCACGAAGGAAGACCTTTTCGACATGTTCCGCCGTGTCGCGTGTGGCGCCATGCACCTGTGGGATGCACCTGAAACTGTATGGATCTTGTACCTGCTGTTTTTTTCGTGTGGAGATCTGGCTTCCCTCAAGCCATTTTTGCAGGCTCTGTGCCGTTTGCACCTGGCCTGGGTGTGCACGAATGCGGTGGATCTGTTCCCGAAACGGCTCGGCGACCCCATCAAAGGCATCGAAAGAAATCGCGCTGATGGCATCTGCCCAATCCATGAGCCTATACGCTTGCAGCAGACAGTACGACCCATAGGCCGACATGAACTGTGTGCCGTTTATGAGTGCCAGCCCCTCCTTGCTCCTGAGGCTGATCGGTTTCCAACCCTGTTCCACCCAAACATCCCTTGCCTGCCTAATCTTGCCATCAACCCAAACTTCTCCCAATCCTATGAGCGGCAGGCTGAGGTGGCTGAGCGGAGCAAGATCACCACTCGCCCCCAGAGATCCCTGCGTGTAGATGACAGGAAGTATATCCGCATTGTGCATATCCACCAGGCGTTTTACCGTGTCGATCTGCACGCCGGAGTGACCATAGCTCAATGATTTCACCTTCAGCATCATCATGAGGCGAATGATGGGAAGGGGTACATGCTCACCCATCCCGCAGGAGTGAGACTTCAAAAGATTGTATTGCAACTGCTCGAGCTGGCTGTCATCGATATGCACCTGCTGCAGGAATCCAAAACCGGTATTGATGCCGTAAATAGGATCATCACTCGCGGCTATGACCCCGTCGAGATAGTCCCGGCAAGCCACAATGAGCTGGTGAGCGTGAAAGGTGACGGAAAGTTGCTGATGATA
Source organism: uncultured bacterium (assembly GCA_903957405.1). Classification (GTDB taxonomy): domain Bacteria; phylum Bacteroidota; class Bacteroidia; order Chitinophagales; family Chitinophagaceae; genus Pollutibacter. The sequence goes on from CAJBPC010000186.1 coordinate 5,934, forward strand.
TTGCAGGAAATGACGAATCTGTTCCAAACTCAGCCAGGAACTGTCCAATGGAAGGTAATTGTAACTCATACGACAGGCAATATGCGAAAATACAGGATTGGAAGTGGAATAACCACTTTCACGGTGACATGCCGCAATTGAAATGTGCCTTGGACGTGGTCAGCATTCGTCAATCCGTAAAGCAAAGATTCTTTATGACATAAAGGGAGCTCAAAATAGAGAAGCCGAAAAAAAAGAGCCGGCGCCAGTCGTTCGTATGCATGAAGACAGGCCACCGACCTTAGTTGCTAACCCATGAAAAAAATGTATGAGTGGATGCTGAAATTTGAGAAAAGGAAATGGTCAGATTGGAATGAAGTCTACAATGCAAAATTAAGTGTAGATGACTGCGAAGCTGTTACAATTTGTGTAAATCAAGGTTTCAAACTTGGAAAACGGTCTTTCAATACACAATAA
>CAJBPC010000187.1 GCA_903957405.1 uncultured bacterium
GGTGTCAGTAAGCCTGAAAAATCCCTGAACGTGGAGTTCGAAGGTAAAACCAGATATTTCGTCGCAGCGGACGAGCCCATCACGACTATTCCATTTGTCCGCGGTCATGAGTTCAACTACGCAAAACTTCTGCCGAAGGCCCTTCGGGAGTATACCTGGGTGCTGTACATCCTGGTCGTGATCTTCATCGTGACTGCGGTGTCGAACGGAGCGAATATCACCGATGGTATCGACGGACTCGCTACGGGTGTGTCCGCCATCATCGGCGCTTGCCTGGCCATTTTTGCTTATGCGAGTGGCAACGTCCGCTTGGCAGACTATCTGAACATCATGTATATCCCGAACCTCGGTGAAGTATCCATCTTCATTGCCGCGATGATCGGTGCGTGCATCGGGTTCCTATGGTATAATACCTATCCCGCCCAGGTTTTCATGGGGGATACTGGCAGCCTCGCGCTTGGGGGCATCATCGCAGCACTGGCGATCATCATACGAAAAGAGCTGCTCATCCCCATCTTCTGTGGCGTGTTCCTGGTGGAAAACCTCAGCGTGGTGACGCAGGTCGCCTGGTTTAAATACACCCGAAAAAAATACGGTACGGGTCGGCGGATATTCCTGATGAGCCCGCTACACCACCACTATCAGAAAATAGGTTTCCACGAGAGCAAGATCGTCGTGCGATTCTGGATCGTAACCATCATGTGCGTGGTGTTCGCCATACTATCCCTTAAAATTCGATGAAACACATAAAAGCATTACATGAAAAACCCTAACCGAAAGATCAACACCCGTTACCCTGGAATCTAACAGTATTTCTATGATTCATCCAATGAAAGACCATTTTTTTTAATTCTTCGATGGGACACAAAATCGTCATACTGGGAGCCGGAGAGAGTGGCATAGGCGCCGCTATCCTTTGCAAAAAGCTTGGGTATGACCTTTTTGTGTCAGATGCGGGAGTGATCGGGGAGAAATACCTCAAAGAACTTGCCGCATACGAAATTCCCTATGAACAGGGGGGACATGATGAAAGGCTTGTGCTGGATGCTGATGAAGTGGTGAAGAGCCCCGGCATCCCGCACGCCCACCCCCTCGTCAGGCGAATACAGGCGGCGGGTATTCCGATCATCAGCGACATAGAGCTGGCTTTCCGCCACAAAGGCGCAAGCCGCATCATCGCGGTCACCGGCAGCAACGGAAAGACGACTACGGCTTCTCTCATATATCACATCTGCAGATACGCAGGTTTGGAATGTGCGCTGGTCGGCAATATCGGTGTGTCCATCGCAAGACAAACAGCACTTGATCCAAAGCCATTGTATGTGGTGGAGGTCAGCAGCTTTCAGCTCGACGACATTAAAACATTCAGACCCGATGTGGCGGTATTGACGAATATCACAGAAGACCATCTCGACAGATACGACCACAATTTTGCGGACTACATAAGTGCCAAGTTCCGGATCACGGAAAATCAGACGAAAAACGACCATTTCATCTATTGTGCCGATGATCCTGTTACCATGCAATTCAAAGACAGATATAAGATTCAATCAAACCAACTGCCGTTTACCATGAACAGAGAGCTTCCCAAAGGTGCTTACATTATGAATGACCAGATGACGGTGGGTGGAAACGATCCACTGACGATGGGTGTACTGGATTTCTCACTAAAGGGGAAACACAATCAGTTCAACACCATGGCGGCATGCCTGGCCGCTACTGTCATGGACATCAGAAAGGAGAAAATCCGCGACGCTGTTACCAAGTTCGAAAGCCTGGAGCACAGGATGGAGAAAGTGGCCACCGTCAGGGGTGTGGAATTCATCAACGACAGCAAGGCCACCAATGTCAACAGCACCTGGTATGCCCTTGAAAGCATGACCAAGCCGGTTGTTCTGATCTTGGGTGGGGTTGACAAAGGGAATGACTATGCCCTCATGGAAGAACTGGTGCGTGAAAAGGTCAAGGCGATCGTCTGTCTGGGTAAGGATAACACAGCCATCAGGCATGCATTCGGGAAGTCCACAGCATTCATCGTGGATGCCAGAACCGCCGCAGAAGCAGTGCAGGCCGCTTTCCGTCTTTCCGAAAAAGGAGATGTCGTATTGCTGAGCCCGGCCTGCGCAAGCTTCGATCTGTTCAAAAATTATGAAGACAGAGGAAAACAATTCAAACAAGCCGTGCACGAACTGTAAGGATTTTCGGTCCCGCATATCCATCGGGTCCAAGAAAAATACATGAACGAACAATCAAACATATCATCATCGCCGTTCGGTCGGTTAACAGCCAGAACAAAAGGCGACAAGGTCATCTGGTCGCTGGTGATCATGCTGACAATGGCCAGTCTGCTCGTTGTCTACAGCAGTACCGGGACATTGGCATATGCCATGGAAAAGAGTACTGAATTCTACCTGTTCAAACAAGTGGTCTTCATATCGATCGGTATATTGGTCATCTATTTTGCGCATCTCGTCAACTATACGCACTACTCTCGCATTGCGCTGCTTTGTTTTTTGCTTTCAATACCATTGTTGTTATATACATTGTTTTTCGGCTCTTCCATCAATGAAGCAAGCCGCTGGATAAAACTTCCGATCATAAACCTCACGATCCAGACATCCGACATGGCGAAGCTCGGGCTTTTCATGTACCTGAGTCGTCAGCTCAGCAAGTCGCAGGATGACATAAAGGATTTCAAAAAAGGCTTTCTGCCTCTGATCATTCCGGTGGTAATCGTGTGCGGACTGATCGCACCGGCAAATCTGTCGACCGCAATGCTTGTTGGAGCGACCAGTCTGCTGCTGATGTTCATTGGTCGGGTAAGCATGAAGCATATCGGCATGATGTTCCTGATGGTGGCGATACCTTTTTCCATCCTCATCTACATCGCGATGGTGGATCATGAAAAAGGCCAAGACCAGCCAAAAGACCTCCCGGATACCTTGACAAAAGGCCGCGTGGAGACCTGGATAAGAAGGATACAGGGATTCATGTATGCCGACAAGCACGATGCCGCCTACCAGGTACAACAGGCCAAGATCGCCATCGCAAAAGGCGGATGGGTCGGTCTCGGCCCCGGTAACAGCGAATCGCGGAATTTCCTTCCGCATCCGTACTCGGATTTCATATACGCCATCACCATCGAAGAATACGGGATCCTGGGAGCAGCAGTATTGCTGATGATATATGTTACTTTCCTGTACCGGTGCATCGGTATATTCCGCCGATGTCCCTACGCTTTCGGAGCATTCCTTGCACTTGGTCTGGGGTTCACCCTTGTCATACAAGCCATGATCAACATGGCGGTCAATGTTAACCTCATGCCCGTCACCGGCGTCACATTGCCGTTGGTGAGCATGGGGGGAAGCTCCTTTCTGTTCACCTGTATGGCGATTGGCATCATCCTAAGCGTTGCCCGGAATGCAGAACAGATGGAAAAGGATGCCGCATCTTCGGATCACCCCGCAAAAACTACCGGAGATGCGTAACCGAAAATTTATCATCGCCGGCGGAGGGACGGGCGGACATATCTTTCCAGCATTGGCGATCGCCAATGCCATTAGAAAGCTCGAGCCCGGCACGGAATTCCTTTTTGTTGGTGCCAAAGGAAGGATGGAAATGGAAAAGGTGCCGGACGCCGGCTATCGGATCGTGGGCCTTGATATTACAGGATTCGACCGGCAGGCTTTATGGAAGAACCTTCAATTGCCTTTTAAACTTGTGAAAAGTTTCATGCAGGTGCGAAGGGTCTTCCGGGATTTCCCTGCAGATGCTGTCATCGGTGTCGGGGGATATTCAAGTTTCCCAGTATTGAGATATGCGCAGTCCATCGGGATTCCGACTTTCATACATGAAAGCAATTCCTTCGCGGGAAAGACGAATATACTGCTTGGGAAAAAATCAACGCTTGTTTTTGTCGCGGCCAAGGGGATGGAAAAGTTTTTTCCTGTGAAAAAAATCCGGATCACCGGAAATCCGGTTCGCAGATCGATTGCAGGCTCGACCATGACGCGCGAGGATGGACTTCATTTCTTTGGGCTCGATGCCCGAAAGAAAACAGTTTTGTCACTCGGCGGAAGCCTTGGTGCCAAGAGCATCAACGAAGCTGTGGCGGCCGGCCTCGATGCGTTCTCGGAGGCCGGATTGCAGTTGATATGGCAGACCGGGAAGCCATTTGCGGATAAAGCCGCCGATGCAGTGAAAAACCGGACAGGTATGTGGACATCATCGTTCATCAGGGAGATGCAGTACGCCTATGCCGCGGCAGATGTGGTCATCTCAAGGGCAGGGGCCATGTCGGTCGCTGAGATATGCGTGATGGGAAAAGCAGCGGTTTTCGTTCCTTATCCGCTTGCTGCGGAAGATCATCAGACGGCCAATGCAATGGGTCTTGTAGGGGTGCATGCCGGCATGAGCATACCTGATATGGACGCAGGAACAGACCTTATTCCTGCTGTATTGTCGCTCGCAAAAGATGACACAAGCCGAAAAGACATGGGAAACCGTGCGAAAGGTTTGGCCCTCAGAGATGCAGACATGAGCATTGCAATGGCAGTGTTACAGGAGCTCGACAAATGGAGTGGATAAAATGAAAAGCCTCGACGATATCAAAACTGTGTACTTCATCGGCATCGGTGGCATCGGAATGAGTGCCTTGGCGAGGTATTTCCTGTCAAGGGGCGCCATTGTCCACGGTTACGATCGTACACCTACTGTTCTGACGCGAGAATTGGAGTCGGCCGGTATGCATATAGAGTATAGGGATATGCCCGAAACGATACCGCCGAATCCGGATCTGGTGGTATACACGCCTGCGATTCCTGCGCAAAATCAGATACTGGCTCATTTTAGGGAGTCCGGGAAGCAACTCCTCAAGCGAAGTGATGTACTCGGATTGATCAGTGAGGGGACTTTCAATATCTGTGTGGCCGGCACTCATGGGAAAACCACTATCTCCACGATGACGGCACACCTGCTCCGCCATTCCGAGTACGGCTGCAATGCCTTCCTTGGTGGGATATCCGGCAATTATGGGACAAACTTCTGGAGCGATGACAGGAATCTCGCCGTCATCGAAGCCGATGAATACGATAGGAGCTTTCTAAAGCTTAGTCCAGATCTGGCCGTCATCTCTTCTATGGATCCTGACCATCTTGATATCTATGGTACGCCGGAGGACATGGAGAAAGCATATGTCGATTTCTCCTTTCGTGTAAGAGAAGGAGGAATGCTATTCGCACACAGCGGCCTGAAACGATTGAACGATCTGAAAGGGCCGGTCACAACATATTCCTTGGAGGACAAGGGTGCGGACATCCATTCCTCAAGCCCCGTCCCGAGGGACGGGGCATATCATTACGATGTGCATTTCGCTGATCATACGATCGAAGGACTTACGCTGCATATGGGCGGGCTGCATAACGTCGAGAACAGCCTCGCATCGATAGGTATTGCCCGCAAGCTGGGCATTTCAGATGATGCCATCCGCTTGGCCATGGCAGATTTCAGGGGCGTGAGGCGACGCTTTGATTACAGGCTGCGAAATCCGCGGGTGACCTATATCGATGATTATGCCCACCATCCTCAAGAACTAAGGGCTTTGATCACAGGCGTTCGGGACATGTTCAAAGGCAGAAGATGCACAGTTGTTTTTCAGCCGCATCTCTTCTCCCGCACGAGGGATTTCGCAGCGGAATTCGCTGAAAGCCTCGACTTGGCAGATGAAGTATTGCTGCTGCCGGTCTATCCCGCCCGCGAAGAACCAATGGAGGGGGTCGACAGCCGGATGATCGGCACGAGGATGGAGGAGAAGCATTTCTATCTCGACAGCCTGGAGGCGGTGCTTCACTGGCTTGATAGCAACCGAGTCGAGGTCTTGGTGACAGCCGGGGCTGGGGATATCGATCAATTGGCAGAACCGATAACATACTTACTACGAAAAAAACAGGATGCGCGTTAAGAAATGGATACGTAAGGGATTGATGGTGACAGGCGTACTCATGCTGGGTACGGCACTCACCGTCATGTTTTTTGCGGCCATGAAGATCCGTAGCAATAAAGTATGCACGGGGGTACACATCGGTTACCGAAATGCCGGGGGAGGAAGATATGTCACTAAGGCCGCCATTGCGCGATTGCTTGATGGGCATGGCCTTGCAGCAATCAAGGGAAGTCCGCTCCATGATCTCGACCTCAAGGCTATGGAGAAACGACTGGAAAAGGATCCTTGGGTGAACAATGCGGAGATCTACATCGACGGCAATCATGTGTTGCAGGTGAAGGTAACGGAGAAACATCCCGTTGCGAGACTGTTCACCCTCGAGGGCGAGTCTTTTTACACTGATAGCAATATGCATCGGATCCCACTTAACCAGGCATTTACACCGCGCCTCCCGGTCTTCACCAGCCTACCGCTCAGAAAAGGAAGGGCGAATGTGAAGGATAGCTTGCTGATGTCTGACATATTGAAAATTGTCCGATTCCTGCA
>CAJBPC010000188.1 GCA_903957405.1 uncultured bacterium
AATGAAACAAAGGCTGAAAGGATGGGCAACCGTGCAGTGTCAGCGCTTCAATTATCAGACATTTGAAGAAAGGAGCAGTACCTGCCAGGCTTCCCTGAGCATCCCCTGATCGAGGAGGTAGGCTGCATGGCGGTGCAATTCGAGTTCCATTTCGTCAGGGTTTGCAGAGAAGTATTGAATGATCTGTTTCACATGTGGATCAGAGAACCAGGGTTCGAAATCAGGGATGGCATCCACATTGGCGAGTTGAGCGATCTGGTTGCCGGAGAGGATGCTGCTGTGGCGGATGTCCACCGGGAGTCCCGGGAAACCTATGCCGAGTTTCTGATTTGGTTTTTCAACTTTGAACAAGTTGCTGCCATCCACCCTTGAATACCAATCACCCCCGAGACGCGCTACATGCCTCATTTTTTGGGGATCGATCATCGTTCCGTCATCGTTTAGGATCTCATCGGCAATATGCATTAAAATAACTTGGCAAATGACAAGGTTGCCGGCTCCTCCTTCTTCTCCGAGGGCTTTCACTTCGGTCACCGAACACTCTATTTGAATCTTGCTTTCTGCCACCCTTGGTGGCTTCACCGCCTCTGACGGCATGGCTGTGAAACCGGCCATCTTGAATTCATCCACCCCTTTCGGATATTCGCAACTGGCAAGAGAAACCTGCTGAACCATGGAATCATCGACGATGTTGATCACCACCTCCGCCACCTCCATGATATTTTCAAGCGTGTGCTTCGTGGTGTTGTCCCGTACCCTGCGGGCGGGTGAAAATATAAGTATGGGAGGGTTTGAAGAAAAGAGGTTGAAGAAGGAGAACGGGCTCAGGTTGACATGACCACGGCCATCTATCGTGGATGCCAAACCGATCGGACGCGGGGCAATGGCGTGTTGCAGCCAATTCTGTCTAACGCCGGGTGCAAGGGTGGAGAGGTCTATTTTCATTTCTCTGCAATAAATGAATTCAAAGGTCCATCTTCTTCTTCTGTAAAATGCTGAAATCGCTACTATCCTTTTCGATCGTATTTTTTAGCAATCCAAGATGCTCAATCTCCATTTCTACCACATCCCCTTCTTGCAGCCACTGCTCGACATAAGAAGGGTCGGTCAATTTTCCGGTGCCATTCAGTTCCAGAAAGCAGCCCGTGCCCACAGTGCCACTGCCGATCACATCGCCCGGGTATAGATTGACGCCGTATGAAGCACGTTCGATTATTTCCGCGAAAGTCCAGTCCATCTCTCTGAGATTCCCGGCGCTCACCTGCTTCCCATTTACCCGGCAATGCATGTTCAGATTCCACGCCTTTCCGGTATGTCCGGGTTTGGGTGCGGTTTCAAAAGGCTCGAGCTCATCGAGGGTAACCAGCCACGGGCCGATCACGGTCGCGAAATCCTTTCCTTTAGCGGGCCCCAGGTTCAACAGCATTTCTTCCATTTGAAGGGTTCTGGCGCTCATGTCGTTCATGATCATCAGACCAGCGATGTGTTGATCGGCCTGTTCTGCGGGAATATTCCTGCCTTGCCTGCAGATCACGATGGATGCTTCCAGTTCAAAATCGAGTTTATGAAAGTGGTCGGGCATGCATCTGACGGGACCACCACCCTGGATGCTGAGGTGGTTGGTGAAATAGAACACAGGATACTGGTCGAATTCTGTGATCATGCCTACACCCCTGTTTCTGCGTGCAGATTCCACATGCTGCCGGAATGCATATCCGTCACGGCAGCTGGTAGGAAATGGAACCGGTGCCAGCAAGAGGTTTTCGTCGGCCCGTATGCCATGGGTGGAGTTCGTTTTGTTTGTTGTGATCGCATTCAGGCATGCTTTGGCAATGGGAAAATAGTCATCCCAATAGTTCAGGAACATCCCCATGGTGGACGGTAGCTCAGGGTGCAATTGATCGGTGTTGTAAAAGAAGCCATCAGACCAGATCGCCAGCTGGTCATGTCCGTCGCGCAGATAGGATATTAGTTTCATGCAATCGTTTTTTGGTTCAGTTCGGGTGCCATTTTCAAGTGTGTCTTGCCGTTCGTTTCATCGTCACCAGCGGTCATCCTCGGGGATATCGGAGGGGTCCTTTCTGGATTGCTCCCGGCTCCGAAATTTTTCTTTTTGCCTTTCCAGGATCATCCAGGCAATGATGCGTCCTGCTTCTGATTCCCGGTTATCCCTCAACAGTTTTTTCAAATTCGCTTCGCTTATATCGATCCGGTACAGCAGACCGATGAGGCGTTGAAAATCCTGCGTTATGAGCCGGTTCACTTCCTCTCCGAGGGCTGTTATGATCTGCTCTTCCGATGCCTGTGCAGGAATGGTGATGCTCCAGTCTTTTCGCATATCCTCTACGATCCTGTGATCGGCCGGTGTATCCATGGTGTAAATATGGTCATATTTTTTCTTGCAAGCATCAACGGCCTTAAAATCCATCATTGCAAGAGCAGATTTTCCTGCCGGAAGCGTGTGATGCGGGTTTTATGATTCTGGATGGTGCTAAGATACCGGCAATCATGGAAGAGTGAATCTTTCAGTTCCTACCTTTATGATACCATATGAATATCCAAACCGAACCACTGTGGAGGCCTGATCAGCACTTCATGAAGCAATCCGCCATGCATGAGTATATGCAGTGGCTGGAGCGGGAGCTAAAGGTTTCGCTAAAGGACTATGCTTCACTCCGAGAATGGAGTGTATCGAACATATCCGATTTCTGGGAGAGTATCGCAGCATTCTTCAGGGTTCGCTTTGATTCACCATATGCAAGTGTGATGCAGCTGCCCCCTGAAGGCATGATCGGCACGAAATGGTTCGAAGGGGCTCGGTTGAATTACGCAGAGCATATTTTCAGGAATCGTTCCCATGAGACGCCCGCCATCATTTTCGGTTCAGAGACCTCGTCTCTTGTGGAGATCTCCTGGGATGATCTGGAGTCACGTGTCGCCCGTTTGGCAGCATGGCTGCGCGAAAATGGGGTGATATCGGGTGATCGTGTGGTATCGCTGATGCCCAATATACCAGAGACTGTCATTGCCTTCCTTGCTACCAATAGCATCGGTGCGATATGGAGCAGCTGTTCTCCTGATTTCGGTGTAGAAAGCATCCTGGATCGCTTTGGGCAGATTGAGCCCAAAGTCATTTTCCTTACAGACGGATATGTCTACAACGGGAAGTCATATGACCGGAAGGAAGCGTGGAAATCACTGATCACTGCAATTCCGAGTGTGGAGCAGGTGGTTATTTTCCCCATCCTGCAGGATGCTCCTCACATGGATGAATGGATATTGTGGGATGAATTGATGAATCGACCTTCTGTCAAATCCGTATACACGCCTGTGGCTTTCGATCATCCCATTTGGGTGCTTTATTCTTCCGGTACCACCGGGAAGCCTAAAGCCATCACTCATTCTGTGGGGGGGTGTCTTCTTGAACATCTAAAAGCGCTGGTTTTGCATCAGGATGTGCGGCCAGGGGAGCGATATTTCTGGTATTCAACGACGGGTTGGATGATGTGGAATTATTCTGTGGCATCGATGCTTGCCGGAGCTACTTTAGTGCTTTATGATGGCGCTGCCGCGCATCCGCAGGTGGATGCACTGTGGCATTTGGTCCGTGATGCAGGATGCCATCATTTCGGCGTAGGTGCTGCATATCATATTGCATCCATGAAAGCCGGCCTTCATGTCGAGGAAGGCGGTTTTCCGAGCCTGCGATCGATCGGGTCGACGGGATCGCCCTTGCCGCCGGAAGCTTTCAGATGGATCTATGCAACCGTTAAGAAGGATGTCTGGCTGGTTTCATTGAGCGGTGGAACGGATATCTGCAGTGCATTTGTCGGGGGGTGTCCGCTGCTGCCCGTCACGGCCGGAGAGATACAGTGCAGGATGCTTGGCTGTGATCTTGAAGCTTTTGATGAAAACGGGCAAGCGGTCCACAACCAGCTTGGGGAAATGGTCATCAGGAAGCCGATCCCGAGTATGCCGTTATACTTTTGGAATGATCCGGGTAATGACCGGTATCGTTCCAGTTATTTCAACCAATATCCGGGTATTTGGCGCCATGGTGATTGGATTGAAATCAGCACAAATGGTTCGGTCATCATATCCGGCCGATCGGATGCAACACTTAATCGCGACGGCGTAAGGATCGGAACAAGCGAGATCTATGCCGTTATCGACGGGATTCCTGAGGTATCTGACAGCCTTGTCGTTTGTATCGAACAGGCCGGGGGAAAATTTTTCATGCCACTTTTCGTCGTCCTGAAGTCAGGATCCGCATTGGATGAAGAATTGAAAGTAAGGATACGCAGGTTGTTGCGTACGAAATATAGCCCGCGTCATGTTCCGGATGAAATTTATGCGGTACCGGATATTCCTTATACGATCAGCGGGAAAAAAATGGAGACCCCTGTGAAAAAAATCCTCATGGGAATTGATCCGGAAGCTGCTGCCAGCAGGGATACGATGCGAAATCCCGATGCATTGTTTTTCTACGTTCGTTTTGCTCCGGGGAAATGATTTTTGATCAATATCGTTCCTCGATACCCAGGCCGAATAGGGCGAAATCATATTTGACCGGGTCTTTTGAATCCATCTCCCGTAACCGGCCGGTGAGTTCCATCGCTGCCATCCAGTCTGTTGCCGGTCGTTGCAGAAACCCAAAACGCCTGGCAACCCTTGCCACATGAAGGTCCAATGGACAGACCAGTTGAGCCGGGTGAATGGAGTTCCAGAGCCCGAAATCTACACCGTTCTTGTCTTTTCGGACCATCCATCGCAGAAACATATTCAGCCGTTTGCAGGATGATCCCCTATCGGGTGTCGCGATGTGTTTTCTGGTCCGCGCGGGGGCATCCTGCAATGAAAAGAAATACTTGTGAAATCCTGCAAGTGCTTTTTCAATTGTCGGGTCGTTGGGGTCCATCCAGTGTGAAAAAGCTGATTCAAGGGATATGACTTTTTTTGTTCGATCATCTTTTTTAGAACCGGGGCTGATCTTTCCGGTGTAATGATGATGCAGGAATTCAACGAAGTAGAGCAGGTCGGTGCTGTTGAAAGTCCGGTGTGAAAAATCCATTAATCTTACAAGGTCTTTTTTTTCGTGACGGCAGACGAACTCATAAGGGGCATGGCTCATCAGCTGCATGAGTTCCATGGATTTTCGGATGATCGTTGTTCGGTTTCCCCAGGAGAAGACTGCCGCAAAGAGCCCCGCGATCTCAATATCCTGCCTTTTGGTGAAAAGATGAGGAATGGAAACGGGATCCCTTGTGATGAAGCCGGGTTGATTGTACAGTACTACCCTTTCATCGAGGAATTGCATGAGTGATCTTGACGCATCAACTTTATTGGTCATTGCATAAAGTGGGAATGTGCAAAAGCAATAAGTAGAACAGCCAGGAAACGGGAGAAGTTCTCTTTCCGTCCTGGCCGTTCGATTCAGTACAGTTGCGCGTTACTGCAGATGTCAACGAAGTCTCGACTGATATTCAGAGATTACGTCCTTGTATGTATTCAGGATCCTGTCCCAGGGGAAGAACAGCTGGTCTTCTTTCACACTGGTCTTTGCCTTGCCGCTGTATTCGCTGATGAGTTTGATCGTGTATTTGAGCGGGGAAATATCGGCTTGCTTGACGATGATCCTTGTCCGGATGGTATTGTCTTTGAAGTTATTAATGTTCCAGCTGGTACGTATGTAACCGGTCTCGCGATCTGCCAACTCGATATTGTCAAAGTAGTTCATGGTGATCTGGCTAAGGATCTTCCAGGCATCTTCTTCGTTCTTGCTGGTCTCGATGGTGAAGTTCAGGTTTGCCTGGTCGCTCTGTACGGAGCTGGTGAAGGCCTCGTCCAGGCTCAGGATCACGTGGTCGTTTGATGGTGGTGGTTGCACATTGTCTTCGTTGCAGTAGTTTTTAGTGGTGGATACATACCCTGACTTCTCCACGATCACTTCCACGCATTGGTTGAAAGGGATCCTTGCCTTGTATTCACCATTGCCCATGATGCGTCCGTCGATCTTGATGGTCGCATCGGTCGGTGTGGTGCGAATGGCGATCTGACGATCCTTTAGGATGATGTTCTCTGAAATGGGAGGCATCGGCTGTCCGTCTTTGGCGCAGTATTGTTTTTCAATGCTGACGAATCCTTCTTTCACATATTCAACGGTTACGCAGCTCTGTATGGGGATGACAACCTCGGTATTGCCTTCTCCAACTTTTTTCCCGTTCACAATCACCTGCACATCTGTTGGAAAGGTCTTTACGAACAAGGCGCGGTCGCTTAACGTGATGAAATCATCAATTGGAGGGATATCCATACCCTGACGATTATAGTAAGTTTTGGTTTTTGTGTAAAACCCTGACTTTCTGACTTCTACAGTGGTAGAACCATCTTTTTTAACTTCTACCCATGCTGAATTATTTCCCTGATCTACTCCGTTGATGAAAATCCGGGAATCATATGGTTGTCCGTTTACCTTGACAAGCCTGTCCTCCAACGTGATCTTATCCTCCTTTGGCAGATCGACATTTTTTGAATTCAAATACGTTTTGGCTATTGGCCTATAACCTTCGAGTCTGACAACGATCTTGAACGGTTCATCTTTATCCACCCGTATCACGGCAGTGCCTATACCCAGGGGTTTTTCCTTTCCGTCTTTACCGATCTGAAAGATGGTGGCCTGTGCAGGTGATGCGGATATGGTGATTTTTTTATCCGCCAAAGCATTCAGGACGGCCATGCAAAGGGTCACAAATAGTATTGCTTGTTTCATGTTGTCAGAGTGTTTCTGTTTTCTAGATCCTATAAAACGAATTTAAAACCTAATATGTTATAACTAATAGACTTCTTTTCATATTTCAATGTATTAGGGCAGTTGTTCAGTCAATTTTTGTCAGTTTATAGGGTTTTTGCCTACACATAAAAAATATTCACAATCCGTAATGTACTTATAAAAAAAGGGACCGTACGCATACAGTCCCGTTTTCATGAAAATCATTATTTGACTTTTAGAGGGATTATTTCACTTCTTCAAAATGTACTTGTTCGGGTTTAATCGTGTCCGTTTTTTTGGTTGTGGTGACATCACATCCCCCGACACCGCAGCATCCTGTATTCGTCATGCCCATGAATAGCAGGAATCCACCGGCCAGCCCAAGCATGCTGTCATGTTGCAGGATCGCATAAATAACCGCGACCACGCCTGCGGCAACCCGGAATATCCTGGACGGGTGCCAGTTTGTTAGCAGTACTTTTTTCATCTTCATTAAATTTTTTGTTGTAAGGAATTCCAAGGGCCGCCATTGTAGCATTCGATCCCCGCGGCTGTCAGGATGCTTTTTGCCATGCCACTTCTGCTTCCGCTTCGGCAACAAGTTATGACTGGCTTCTGCTTCTTTTTCAGTTCTGCGGCTTTGCTACGGATCTGGTCGACCGGGATATTCAGGGCACTTTTGATGTGGCCACTCTGGAATTTACCGGGTGTGCGGACATCGACGATGATTGCTCCCATTTTCACCAAGGCGGCAAAATCGGTATCTGGTCCTTTGGAGAATAGATTTTTCAGGAATTCGAACATCATGTTGGTTTTAAAGGGTTTAGGATACGACAGGGTTTCCCGTGTTCAACCATTCATTCATGCTGCCAGAAAAGTTCATCAGGTTTTTAAAACCAGCAGATGCCAGGAGTGAATAACCGATGGTGGCGCGATCTCCTCCCTGGCATAGCACCACGACTTTTTTATCCCTGCTGATCTTATCAAGATTCTTTGGAAGTGTCCCTACGAATACATGATCTGCCCCGTTGATGTGTCCGCTTTTGTATTCAGTGGCTCCACGAAGATCCACTATTTGGATGTTGGGTTCCAGGATTACGGATTTGAAGGTGTCGATGTCAATGACATTGACGGTGTCCAGCTTACCGCCATGCTCCACGAACGCATCGACAGATGGAATATATCCCATTATGTTATCAAGCCCGATGCGCATGAGTTTACGGGTGAGGTCATTCAGTTGGTCTTCAGGTGCCAGGAGTATGAAAGGTTCGTCATACTCCAGAAACCATCCAGCCCAGGTTGCAAATGCGTTGTTGCCTTGAATATTGATGCTGCCGGGGATGTAACCCGTTGCAAATGCCGTCTTAAGCCTGGCATCGATCAGTTTCACTCCTTTCGCCAGTGCATCTGTCAGTTCCTGATGGCTGAGTTTATTCAGTTTTGGAACTTCTGTGAGTAGCGGGCGGTCGACCTTGTTGAGTTTCTTCATCATGGCGAAATACTTAGGCGGCTCTGGTTGATCCTCTAGAAGGAATCGCACAAATCCGGGTTCGTCGTCATTGAAGCGGAATGCCCAGTTGCGTACTTTTTCATATCCCACAGTCGAGCTCGGTACTGCACCCAAAGCTTTGCCACAAGCTGATCCAGCTCCGTGCCCGGGCCAAACCTGCACATGGTCGGGTAGGTTGGAGAATCGGTTGATGGAATTGTACATCTGGTGTGCGCCGATATCCTGAGTGCCTTTCATGCCAGCTGCTTTTTCCAGCAGGTCGGGGCGTCCAATATCGCCCACGAAAACAAAGTCACCCGTGAAGAACATCACTGGTTCAGGGCTTGCGGGAGTATCGGTGAGCAGGAAGCTGATGCTTTCTGGTGTATGGCCGGGGGTGTGCATCACTTCGAGTTTCAGGTTACCCACCATCATGACATCACCATCTTTCAATCCTTCATGTTCGAACTCGTATTCCCATCCCGGACCTCCTTCGTCGGACAGGTAGAGTTTTGCGCCGGCCAATGCCGCGAGCTCTCGAGAACCGGCCAGAAAGTCCGCATGTATATGGGTCTCCAGGATATGAGTGATCTTCATGTTGTTCTGCTTTGCGATCTCGATATAGGTATCTACATCTCGTTTTGCATCGATCACTGCAGCAACACCTGCTTTTTGGCATCCGATGAAATAACTTGCCTGAGCCAGGGACTTGTCGTAGATGTGTTGGAAATACATGGTCTTTTTTTTGGTTCTGATTTGAATGCAAAAATGTGATTTAGGTGTCTATCCCAGCGTGATTATTATCACATTGATTTCAGCTGCAGGGTCTTTCTTTGCAGATGAAGGCAGATTTGGCCATCATTAACCATGCAATTTAAATGAAAGACTTTTGGAACAGTCGTTATTCGGAATCGGATTATGCATATGGCGAGGATAGCAATGAATATCTGCGACTGAAATTGTCGGGATTAAAGCCGGGGAGGATTCTTTTTCCGGCGGAAGGAGAGGGCAGGAATGCCGTTCATGCCGCAACTCTTGGGTGGGAGGTGACCGCTTTTGATATCAGTGCGGAGGGGAAAAAGAAAGCGGATGCCCTGGCGGCAAAGCAAGGTGTTTCAATTGACTATCATGTCTTATCAATAGAGGAGGCGGCTTTCAAACCAGCATCGTTTGATGCATTGGTCCTTGTGTTTGCCCATTTCCACGATGCGTCAAGGAAAAGCTATCACCAGAAGCTGCTTACATTTATAAGACCTGGGGGGTACATCATACTGGAAGCATTCAGTAAAAAGCATATTGCTTTCAATAGCGTCAATGAGCAGGTTGGAGGTCCGAAGGATATTGCCATGTTGTATGACATCCAGGGACTTGCTGATGATTTCGCCGAT
>CAJBPC010000189.1 GCA_903957405.1 uncultured bacterium
GACTATCGTGCGCATTTCATGAATGCGGTGAAAGCAAAGAACGGCCTTCGATTTGAGGGTGGATTTGCACCGCGACCGGATAATTCTGTGAAAGGATATGAGGCCCTGGCAGGCAAGCCTTTTGAGCCGATGGATGTGTACATGGGGAAGATCATGGATTCACTGGTGGTCTTCAACACGCCTGCCGTCAAGAAATGCCATGGCTGGAAGCTGCCCGAGTTCCTTGCCTGGGGCAAAGCCATCATCACCACGCCGATGTGGAGGATGCTTCCGGCACCGATGGTGGACGGGGAGGATGTGATCGTGACGGACGGGAGCATCGGAGATCTGTCAGAGAAAGTGCAAGCCGTCATGTCTGATCCGATTCTGCGCAAGCGCTTGGAGCAAAATGCGAGGAAGTATTATGACACATACCTGACGCCTGAAAGGGTCATCTCACGGATATTGGAAAAAGTGGAATTTCGTTTCTGATCCGCACTGATTCACCCGAATTCAGATGCAGGGTCAGTTGTATTGCAATGCAGGCAGCCTGTAGTGTTGACCGTCCACGACGAATATCTCATGGATGTCATACTCCCAGTATTTATGCAGTGGAGACCTTCGCAGGTGGTTTTCCACATCTTCCCTTGACGCCACGGTGAAGGTGATCCACGATCGCATGGTCTCCATCGATACCACATAGTGATCGATGATGCCGTCTTCGATGAGTTTATTGACGACGGTTCGATGCCGCGGCACATCATGCATGAACGCTTCATCCATTTCGAACCGAATGCTGACCTGGAATTTCTTCATGATCTGGGAGTGTAACTCATTAAACGGCCGGAACGGCAATTAGGTTGCATGTTGTATCATTGCTTGGAGTTAAAATATGCTGAAAGTTAGTTTTTTTCATTGTGGACCGCTTTTTTCGGTCGTTGAATTTTTCCTTTCTGTCCTGATGCATTAATGGGTAGTAGTTCCTCGGGTAATTTTACCTGATGCCAGTTTGGCCAGTCACCGCCGGGTGGACATCAAAAGGGTGTTTGTAATGTTCCGTCATGGGAAAAACAGATGCATACCCGACCATTTTTTTCGTGCTGGCCGGTCGATTATGATCCTGAATTGTACTGCTTCAGAGTTGCCAATCGATGAGGCTGTTCACCCATTCTTGACGGTAGGGTGTTTGCACGCGAATATAGTTGTCGGTGTATCCTTCCATCATCCCGTTTCGGTCCTGGTGTTCGAACAGTACGCTGCGGCTTTGTCCGACATGTTGTTCGGTGAAGTGCCGGAGTTTCATGAAGGAGAGGTTCCGAAGCAGTTTATTGCGTTCTTGCCTGATGTGTACAGGCACTACGGGTTTGATCTCAAGGGCTTTTGTACGGTCTCTTTCGGAGTAGGTGAAGACGTGCAGGTAGCTCACATCCAGTTCCTGGAGAAAGTCGAAGGTTTCCATGAAGTCCGTCTCCGATTCTGAAGGGAATCCTGTGATGACATCCACGCCGATGGCGCAATGAGGCATGGCCTGTTTTATCAATTGCACCCTTTCGGCGTACAATTCGCGAAGGTAGCGTCTGCGCATCAGTCCCAGGATGCGGTTGCTGCCGCTTTGGAGGGGGATATGGAAATGCGGCATGAAGCGTTTGCTCTGTGCCACGAAGTGGATGATGGCCGGTGTAAGCAGGTTCGGTTCGATGGATGATATCCTGTAGCGTGCGATGCCTTCCACCTGGTCCAGCGCGGTGCAAAGTGCGGCAAAGTCCTCTTCTCCCTGACGCAGTGGGGTGTCGCCTTTTCCGAAATCACCCAGGTTGACTCCTGTCAATACGATTTCTTTCACGCCCCGTGATGCCAGCATCTGTGCCTCCATGACCACGTTTGCGATGCTGTCGCTCCGGCTTTTCCCCCTGGCCATGGGGATGGTGCAAAAGGAACAGTTGTAATCGCAACCGTCTTGCACTTTGAGGAAGGTTCTGGTGCGGTCATCCACCGAATAGGATGCGTTGAAGCCTGTGACTTCCGAGATGTCGCAGCTGCAGATGAGCGCGGAATCCCCGCGTGTAAAGTTTCGGAGATGGGTGGCGATATTGAATTTCTCTGCAGCGCCGAGTACCAGATCCACTCCGGGGATTTCAGCGATCTCCTCCGGCTTGAGCTGTGCATAGCATCCTGTGATGACCACTGTGGATCCCGGGGATCTTTTCTGGATGCGTCGGACAAGCTGCCGGCATTCCTTGTCGGCATTTTCCGTGACGGAACAGGTGTTGATCACATAGACATCCGCTGCATCTTCGAATGGCCTTTTTTCGAAGCCTTCCGTTTCCAGCAGACGGGAAATTGCCGATGTCTCGGAGTAATTGAGCTTGCAGCCCAGCGTGTGAAATGCAACAGTTTTCGCCTCAGCCATAAAGTGTGCAAAATTACAGCATTCGGGGCATTGACGCGCCATCTCGCTTTACTCCCGTAATGGCGTTCATCTGTTTATGAAAGGTTATATTTGCTTCCATCTAAAACCGCTTTGAATCCTTCATGATGTTCATTGTCTGGCCTTTTCGGATCCTGTACACGACGTATGCGTTCATATGTTTCGTGGCCATCATGCTTTTCATATTCCCATTCGTGCTGATCGCTACTTTTTTCGGAAAGATCAGAGGTGGCAACATGATCATTCGCCTCTTGCGTTTTTGGTCAGGAGCCTGGTTCTTGCTCGTGGGCATTCGGCATTCCAATATCTATCGCTACAGGCCGGATCCCTCGCTGCAGTATATTTTCGTGCATAACCATATTTCCTATCTGGATGCGGCCATTGCGGTGGAGACCCTGCGGCAGCCGTTCCGGGCGCTCGGAAAGATCGAAATGAAGGACTTCCCGGTATTCGGCATCATCTACCGGGTGTTTGTTGTGATGGTCGACCGGAAAAATCCGGAGAACAGGGCCCGCAGCATCATGGAACTGAAATCCGTATTGTCTCAGGGGATTTCGATCATGATCTTTCCGGAAGGCACTTTCAATGAGACTTCCGCCCCACTTAAATCTTTTTATGATGGTGCGTTCCGCATCGCCATCGAGACGCAGACGCCGATCCTTCCCGTGCTTTTCCTAGATGCATACCAGCGCATGCACTACCGGCACATGTTCACCCTCAACCCGGGTCGTTCCCGCTCGCTGTTCCTGGAGCCGGTGCCCGTAGCCGGAATGACCCTGGCGGATGTGGGTGCGCTTAAGGAGAAAGTATTCCGCATCATGGAAGAAAACCTATTGGAACATTCCAGCAGAGCCTGACGCCTATGTACGCCGAAATCATCATACCCCTTGCATTACCCAAGACATTCACGTACGCCGTACCGGAACCGCTCTGGGATCAGGTCATTCCAGGCGTTCGGGTAGAAGTCTCCTTCGGGCAGAAAAGGCGTTATGCCGGTGTGGTGAAGTCGACCAGCACGGATAAGCCACAGGGTTTCGATCCGAAGCCCATCCTCAATGTGCTGGATGCCGAGCCCGTCATCCACGAAGCACAACTCGACCTGTGGTCATGGATCGCAACGTATTACCTGTGCACGGAGGGCGAGGTGATGGCGGCTGCGTTGCCCACTCATTTCAAACTCAGCAGTGAGACTACCCTCATCTTCAACGAGGAGTATGGGGATGATTTCACCCAACTGGATGCCGATGAATTCCTTGTTGCGGAAGGCTTGTTGCTCCGGAAGGAACTCAAACTCGAAGAAGTGCAGGACATACTGGATGCATCGCATGTGTATCCGGTCGTAAAACGACTCATCGAAAAAAGAGTATGCCACGCATGGGAGTCACTGAAGGAGCGGTACGTGCCGAAGCGGGAGACTTTTGTTCGGCTGCATCCTGACTATGAGCAAGAAGACAAGCTGGAAGCGTTACTGAATCAATGGGCGGACAAGGCGCCGAAACAGCTAGAGCTGCTGTTATCTTATCTGCATCTGCTCAAGACGGAGGGGCATGTGAAGCAAACGGAGTTGCTGAAGAAAGCCGGTGCCACGTCGGTCCAGCTGAAAGCGCTTACCGGCAAGGGAATCCTCATCACGGAGAAAGTTTCGGTTGACCGTTTCCGTTATCTGCCGAAGGCGATATCGATAGACTTCACGCTCTCGCAAGTGCAGGAGGCTGCGCTGGCCTCTATCCGCGAGAAGTTCCTGCAGCGCCCGGTATGCCTACTTCACGGCGTCACGTCAAGCGGGAAGACGCAGGTGTACGTGAAACTGATGGAGGAGCAGGTTCGTCTGGGACGGCAGGTTTTGTACCTCCTGCCGGAGATCGCACTGACGGCACAGGTCATCCGCAGGCTTCAGCATCACTTCGGTGGGTACATCTCGATATACCACTCCAAGTTCAATCCGAACGAAAGGGTGGAGATCTGGAACAAGGTGAAGACGGGGGAGACGAAGATCGTCCTTGGCGCCCGTTCCGCATTGTTCCTGCCCTTTGAGAACCTCGGACTGGTGATCATTGACGAAGAACAAGATCAGTCATACAAGCAGCAGGATCCCGCTCCGCGCTACCACGCGCGGGATACGGCGATCTACTACGGGCTGAAGCAGGATGCGAAGGTGCTGCTGGGCAGTGCCACCCCCTCGCTTGAATCCTATTACAACGCAAAGAATGGCAAGTACGGGCTTGTGGAGATGCATGAGCGTTATGGTGGCATAGAGATGCCCGCCATCCAGATCCTGGATACGCGCAAGCCTGGAGCTAACAAATCGCAACGGGTCATGATATCCCCGGAGCTTCAGGAAGCCCTGGAAGAAACCATCAAGTCGGGACTTCAGTCGATTCTTTTCCAGAATCGTCGTGGTTATACGCCGTATCTCATTTGCGGCACCTGCGGGTTCATACCGCATTGCGACCATTGTGCCGTGACGCTTACCTATCACAAGCTGCAGCATCGGCTGCAGTGCCACTACTGCGGGTCAACTTATCCCCGGCCGCAGACCTGCGTGGCTTGTGGCAGCAGCCAGTGGAATGAAAGGAATTTCGGTACGGAGCGCATCGAGGAGGAATTACACCTCTTGCTGCCGGATGCGCGTGTCGCCCGTATGGATATGGACAGCGTGAAGGGAAAGACTGCGCATGACACGCTTATCCAGTCTTTCGAACAGCGACAGCTCGACATCCTCGTGGGTACACAGATGGTTGTGAAGGGGCTTGACTTCGACCATGTGAACCTTGTCGGCATACTGGATGCCGACGGGTTGCTCGGGTTTGCCGATTTTCGTGTCAATGAAAGGGCATTCCAGCTCATGGAGCAGGTCAGCGGCAGGGCTGGGCGAAAAGGGACACAGGGGCGTGTGATCCTGCAGACGACGAATCCTGCGCATCCGGTGCTCGACTTCGTTCTACGGCACGATTACAAAGGGTTCTACGAATTCGAGGCGGCGGCCCGCAAGAGTTTCAATTACCCGCCATTCACCCGCCTCCTGCTGATCACTTTCAAACACAAATATCAGGATCGGGCAGAAGCGGCGGCGAAACTGGTGGCGGCAAATCTGTCAAAATACCTGGCGCCTTATATCATCGGTCCGGCAGACCCTGTGGTCAACCGCATAAAACAGCAGTACCTTGTTGAGCTGCTGCTGAAATTGCCGAAGGATGCGCACATCATCGCAACCGCAAGGCAACTGCTGCAGCAGCAATCGGCGATACTTGGAAACGACAAAATGCTCCGGTCGGTCATCATGGAGGCGAATGCCGATCCGGTATGAGGATGCCAAAGGTTCATTTGACGGATAAAAGGGTTA
>CAJBPC010000190.1 GCA_903957405.1 uncultured bacterium
GGGACAGGGCCACCATCATCGGACGGCGCAGTTTCGGAAAAGGATTGGTGCAAGAACAGTACACCCTGCGCGACGGATCCGCACTCCGCCTCACCGTAGCAAGGTACTACAGCCCATTGGGCAGAAGCATCCAGAAATCATATGAAGACGGGATCGACAAATATAAAGACGAAGTACTCGAACGATACCAAAACGGCGACCTCACCAGACAAGACAGCAGCAAAGCCCCGAAAGGAAAAGCATTCGTGACAGCAGGCGGGAAAAAACTTTACGGCGGCGGAGGCATCTCACCTGACATCTTCATCCCCATCGAAACAAACATGCCTGACACCGTCCTGTCCACCATGTACTCAAGGAATACGATCGGCGTATTCGCATACCGATACTATGTTGGACACAGAGCTCTATTTGACAAATACAAGAACGCCGGTGATTTCAACAAATCCTTTCAGGTGGACAACGGTATGCTCGATGAGCTGATGGCATACGCCAAAAAAGACAGCGTCATGGCCGGAAACATCACCGCCTCGATGAGAGAAAAGCTGAAGTTGAGCCTGAAGGGACTATTGGCCCGTCAGCAATGGCGAACCGAAGGTTACTTCACAGTGGTCAACACAGCGGATGAAATGGTCGGCAAGGCACTGGAGTTTTTGAAAAAATAACCCCTATCGGGTGCCTGGGGAATATCCAAGTACCTTTTCAGGTAGTCTGAAGGTGTTCATGGACGACCGGGGATGAGAAGCCTCCGAACATGAACGACCGTTTTCCGGGAAACAGTTTCATTCAAGCAGGTTTAGAGATCTGGTAGATCACCGAGCTGCATCTTTTGACATCAAAAAATGCCATCAGGTTTGATACGGCCCCAGAAATCACCGCCGGCAAAAGCCTGACCCGGCCATGCAGGTATTTCTCACTCAGCATCGAAACATAGAAGCTATCGAACCACATGGGTCGCATATGCGTCACCGTTAGTCCGTGTGCCGACAGGAGTTTCGTCATGGAATCCGGGGAGAAATGATAGAGGTGCCTCGGCAGGTCCCATGCCGCCCAGAAAGCACCGTAATGCCGTGCATCCCATGATGCGTGGTTCGGGACGGCGATGAAGATCGATCCACCGGGCTTGAGAACACGCCTGAGCCCTTCGATCGTATCATGCAGCCGGTGGACGTGCTCCAGGACATGCCAGAGCGTCACCACGTCGAAATGCCCGTCCGGCATGGCTGCCAGTGCTTCCGGCGATGCGGCTTCGATGCCATGCAACGCTTTGGCATTCGCCCTTGCGAGCGGATCGGGTTCAAGCCCCTTCACGACCCAGCCGCCTTCCCGCATGACGGAGAGAAATGCACCCGTCCCACATCCGTAATCAAGTACAGCGCCTTTACTCATACCACTGGCCTTCACCGCCATACTTCGTTTATGCTTTAACGTGAGTTTCCTAACGGAGTGGTACAGTCGGTTGATCAATCCCTTGCGCGTATCGGTATGGGAGACGTACTCCTCCGACCCGTAATAGCGGCCGATGGCCTCCTCCGATGGGCATGGGTTCGTGAATTTTAGTCCACAGCCGTTACACTGGAACACGGCGAACATCTCCCCGCTGACGCTGTGGTCACGGATATCCATATCGTGCCGGATATCGGTATCGGAACAGGAAGGGCAGCTGCTGATCGTTTTCATGTATGGCGGAGGGCTGTTATGGGAATGTATAGGTGACAGGCGCTTCCACCGGATGCAGCTTCCCGCTGCGGGATGAGGAGAAATCATTGCCATCCGTGACAAAACGCAGGATCATGATCGCAATGGCCATCAAGGTCATGACAAGCGCCGCTTTGTGGAGGGAATTGTACGACCGGCGCTTCGGTCCATCATGCGTCAGCATTTCCTTCATCTCGGAACGGGATCTTTCCTGATCACCCACGCGTACCTGATGCTCGGCGTCATGGCGGATCACCCTATCGGCAGATACCCCGGGGATGAAATGGTATGACAATCGCTCCGGCTCGAATTGGAAACCCGAACCTGAATCGGGCAGAATGGTCCCAAATCCATCCCAAGTGACCGGGACACCGTTTAGTAGTAGGTTACGCATTTCATACGCATGGTTATTGACTTGCCGGATCGCTTCGAGATCCGTTGAGCCGATGCGTTGGGCGACATAATCAAAGAGTTCCCGTTGTGCGGTGTCATGACGATGGTCAAAACGGATCGTGTAAGACGGAGGCAGCATTTTCCGGCTCGCGAAATCTACCTGGGCGGATATCCGGAGCATCCGGAAAGTACCCACGCCCGGCAGGGTCACGGATCCGTTCTGTATGAAATAGTCGTGCAGGAGTTCCTCGAAGTTGACGGTGTTGGTTGACATGGCGATGATCCAAAATTATGGGAACGGACCTACATTATGAAGCAAAAATAACGAAACCCTCACTTATCAAATTGAAAGGATACTCCTCCCATCATATTGAAACCATAAGCTTCGTACTGATTCCAGCGCTGGTAGTTGGTATTTGTGATATTATTGAACCGCGTCCAGATGGTCAGTCGTTTGGCAACCCTGAACTCGAGCCCCGCGTTGAGGTCGAAAGCGCCGTCGACCCGAGTGGCTTGTCCTGTATTGGTACGAAAGAGCGCGCCTTCCCACAGATATGCATCAGCCGTCAGCCACAGATCCTTGACAACCCTCCAGCGCAGGTGTGCGTTCAGTTCAAATGGCAGCATGCCCCATGCCCTGTCTTCCGTGACCTGCTTATTGAAGCCGTACCAGTTCACACCGGATTGAAGGCTGAACTGCTCCCCGCGCACGTATCCGATTTCTCCGCGCAAGTGCAAAGCATCGAGCTTTTCCTCGAATATCAGGTCAAAGGATCTGCCGGAAACCTTGTCGTTCACAAACAATGGCGTGTTGTGGAAAGTCGTACTGCCGATCCGCGCATTATAGGTGAAGCCGTTCAGGATCACCCCTTTGAAACCGACGAATCGCTCGACCATGCGATTGTTGAGCAGCGTTGCAGGTGCCGACATATAAGGATTCATCCCTGCCAGTCGCATATAACTCCCTTTGTTGAAATAACTGATCCAACCGGCCTGCAACACCCATTTCTCCTGTGCGACGGGAAACTCCGCGGCAAGGTTCGGCAATAGCTTGAAACTCCCATTATCCCATGAGGGTATGATGCCCGCAAGAATGTTCAGATCCGACTTTTTATATGTGGCGGATAACGGCACGGTGAACAGGTTGTTGCCGAATGCATCGGCTTTATCGGGCGCATATCTGGTGAGGTCTGCATGAAGGCCAAGGTGCACCGCAACCACATCATTGATGGATTTCCGCAAGGGAACACCGATGACGGCATTCGTCTCTTTGTTCCCCCGGTTATCACTGAACAGATCCAACCGCAGGTTAGGGTTGTACCGAAGTCCGTACTCGGTGGATGCCGTATTCCGCAACCCCGCTTCCGCGGAGACCGTATTGTACCGGCGCAGGATATCCGTGACTTGCACGATCGGATAGGTGGCTTTGTCGCCTCCGTACTGGAGATACTTATCCTGATTGTACCCGGCCATCCCGCTGAATGCAAGGTTGTCGGACACCTGTGCCGCGAGGTTTGCCCGGAGCTTGGTCCGGCTATAGTCCTGATGCTCGATGCGGCCATTGGAGGAGATATGGGATGCGAAGACATTGAACTTCGACCGGTCATCTCCGAGACTGATGCCGGCTTCCACAAATGGCGTCTGGAGGTTCCCAAATCCGGCTTTGAGGTAATTGCTGTTCGACCAGGCGGATGCGCTGTCGATGTCTAACGACAACGGTCGAAGCGTGACGGGCGACAGACCCGGTACAAGGTTCTGGACCGGTATGCCGTAAGTCAGGCGCGGCAGGGCGGAGTCTACTTTTGGCGGGCTGGTATTGAAATTTATCTTGGCGGCATTGCGCAGCACCGGCTTGAAGGACGATGTGATGTCAATGGTCTGCTTATCGCCTTGCTGCTGCGCAGTTGCGTTGCCGGCGACCGACAGGCCGGCGGCAACGACGATGCAAACGGATATCGTCTTGAGGATGACTGTCATTTTATTCGGTTGTTGGCGGATTGCGGATCTCATTTTCGGTTATGCGTTAGGGTTACTTGTCGGACAGCCTGCTGTTCTTCTTTTCTTCTTCCATGACCAGCTCCAGTTTGACCTTCGCCTCCTCCTTTAGTTCCTCGTTGCGGCTGTTCTCCATCACGCTCTGCAGGGTGGCTTTTGCGTTGAAGTAATCCTTCTGTTCCCTGAAGACATCGCCGAGCAGGATATACGCTTTTGTGATCCAGAAGTCATAAGAGCCGGACTTGTTGATGGTCTCCATGGCGGCCTTCTCGGCGTTCTTCATATCCTTCAGCCTGAAGTGACATTCTGCGATCTCGTAACGGGCTTCGGCTGCGTAGGCGGCACCATTGAGCGTGACGACGGAGCGGTACTGCGGGATGGCTTCAGCGAACTTGCCATTGCTCTGCATCGAGCGCGCCTGCACCATCGTCGCGAGTACCTTGTCATCGGTGCTGATGGACTTCTCCCGGAGGAGTTCCTGGGCATTGGGCACTGCGTCGTTCCATTTGCGCAGCTGGTATTGGCTGCGGAGAAGTCCACGCATGGCATCGAGCTTCGCTTCCCGGTTGTTGGTGAGGGATTTCAGGATCGTGAAATACCGCTCTGATTTTTCATAGTCCTTCAGTTCGAAGTAGTTGATGCGTCCTGCCTGCTGGCAGGCTTTTTCAGCGTA
>CAJBPC010000191.1 GCA_903957405.1 uncultured bacterium
CGCCTGGTGGTGGAGTAAACATCAAAGAATCCGAGCGCAGGGCAGGGAGGACGCAGAGATCCGCCGAGTCTTTGTCCTGCGCTACTTACTAAAAAAACCAAAACCATGAAAAAGCTCATCACGATAATCCTGCTGGCATTACATCTCAACGCCTTCTCCCAGGACGCTCCTTCTGACGGGGACGGTACGGTACCCATCGACGGCGGGATATCACTGCTGCTGGCGGCGGGCGCGGTGTATGGGGCGCGGCGGTTGAAGCGGGCAGGGGGAAAAGAAGAGAAGTGAACCTGGTCGGATGGGGGGTGTTTAAGAAAGGAATCGGGGTAATGGGGGGATCGGGCATCACGCCATGGAACACTCTTCCGGCATTGCGCTAACATTTCAGCTAAGATCCTGAGCATTCCCCCCTCATCCTATAATGCAGGTTCAGATGATACCCATCGGCTTCGAATCAGGATTTTCTTCCAGTGCATCATTTCGTTCCGTCTTCGAGGAGATCACCGGCATGTCGCCCCGCGAATACCAGCGATCGCAGCAAGCGTTGAAGAATTAACCGACCTCTCGGCTTCCCATTTTCCTAAACTCACTACCGGATCCCTCCAAAAGGAGGGATAGATCTTGACGTTTATCTGGTCAGCCATCTCCAAAACTGCCAGTAACGTGTGCCAGTTTTCTCGAATCCCAACAACTTGTGCCAGAATCGTCGAAACTGGCACTATTTGATCCCCCAAAATGCAAGGGTAGGCCTATTTAAACGTTATGGTTGTACTCCGATTTCCGGTATAGTCCGGCTTGGGCATCTGCGCATGGCCGGTTCCGGTCTATTCCCGAACCACTTTTCAGGGGAAAACGCATGATCAGGGATCAGTTCATCATGGGAACCATACATTTCAAAAATATGCATATGACACATTTTTTATCCAGGGCGATGCTGTTGGTCTTTTTTGTCGTGGGCTCGCTGGAGGGCATGGCGCAAACGCAGGTCACCATCACAGCCAGTTTAGGAACGGCTGGGCCTACGAATTATTCAACACTTGGTGCGGCCTTTGCCAAGGTCAATGATGGTACCCACAAGGGGGAGATTGTGATCAAAATCAATGGCAATACCACCGAGACGGCGACGGCGGCCCTCAATGCGAGCGGTTCCGGATCCGCCAGTTACACCGGCATCAACATCTATCCCACGACGACGGGGCTGAGCATCTCTGGAGCGGTTGCAGCCGGTTCCCTGATCAACCTGAACGGGGCCGACAATGTGATCATCGATGGCCGGGTGAACGCCACGGGCAGCGATAAAAGTCTGACCATCAGTAATACCAGTGCGGTGGCCATGGCAGGTACCTCCACCATCCGTTTCATCAACGACGCAAGCTCCAACACCGTGCAATATTGCATCCTTCAGGGATCATCCTCCTCCTCACTCGCGGGCACCGTGTTGTTCAGTACCACCACAGGCACCACGGGCAACGATAACAACACCATCAACCGCAACGACATCACCAACGCCGGTGGCAACAGGCCGTATAATTCCGTCCTTGCTGCCAGCGCCACAGCCGGAAAACAAAACAACAATAACACGATCAGCAACAACAACTGCTACGATTTTCTGAATGCAAGCAACTCGAGCTATGGCGTATACATTAGCGACAACAACACGGCATATACCATCTCTGGAAATAGTTTCTACGAAACAACTGGATTCACCACATCGGGAAGTATCACTCACTTCGGCATTCGTATAGACGCAGATGGGGGGGGGGACGAAAACGGATTCACGGTGTCCGGGAACTACATCGGCGGGTCGGCCGCATCTTGCGGCGGGTCGGCGTGGACCAAGACCGGCAGTGGAAGCTATTTTACAGCCATTGGAGTGCTTACGGCGACAGGGAACGCCAATGAGATACATGGGAACATCATCCAGAACTTCAGCTGGAGCAATTCATCATCAAATGGTGATTTCATAGGAATCTGGCTCAGTTCCGCTACGGAAGCCAATATCGGCACTGTCACAGGCAATACGATCGGGGCCTCCACCGGAACCGGCTCCATACAGTTTGTCGGAGGAGCTTCTGGGGCGAATTTTTCGGCCATCTCCCTTGGGACCACCGGTGCAGTCACTTGCAACAACAATACCATTGGCTCTATCACTGCAGGCAGCAGCAGTTCGGCGAACTCGACACATTTTTACGGAATCAAGAGAGAGGTGTCAGGCAATCTGACGATCAGCAACAATACGATCGGTAGCACAACAACGGCGAATAGCATCCAGGCCAGTTCTGCATCCACCAATTCCAGCCAGGTTGTTTACGGCATTTATCAAAATGGATCCGGCACGGTGAATATCTCAGCAAACACAATCAGCAACCTGGTGAACGCCACCACCAATGCCACCACCTATACGGCGGGGTTGATCAGCGGTATCTATGTGTCAGCGGGCGCCAACACGATATCGAACAATACTGTGCGGAACCTGTCGATCGCCAATGCCAATACGTCCATCACCGGTGCCGCTTCGGCGACGGGTATTGTCATGGCAAGTATTACGGCGGCAGCACAGACGGTTACTGCTAACATGGTGTACAACCTGTCCAACAGCAATGCCAGCTTCGCCGGCGGGGTGATCGGTATGTACTATGCCGGTCCCACGACCGCCAGCACGGTCAGTCGCAACTTCATCCACAGCTTGTCGGTATCATCCTCAAGCACCTTGGCAGA
>CAJBPC010000192.1 GCA_903957405.1 uncultured bacterium
TACATCATAAGAAAGAGCTGCATGTTTGCCGCTCTTTCTTTATATGGACCAAAACGTTATACAATGAAGCAAGTATTGCTTTTCCTGACAATTTCGGTTGGAGCATCTACACAATTGGCAGCACAAGAGCCGTCGGATGCCTTGCGGTATTCCTGGTTGAGTGGCGGTGGGACTGCCCGAAACCAGGCCATCGGTGGAACAAACGTCTCCCTCGGGGGAGACCTCAGCTCGATCTTCTACAATCCCGCCGGCATGGGCATGTACAAGACAGGCGAGTTGGTGCTTTCACCCGGCTTCAGTTTTGAAAACAACAAGGCGGAATATTTGGGCAGCAATGCCCGGCAGAATGCCAGCCAGTTCAATTTTGGGGCCACCGGGGTGATCCTGCCCATGGGCACTAGAAAAGAAAAGATGCGCAATGTGACCATCGGTTTCGGAGTCAACAGGGTCGCCAATTTCAACAATACCGTCTATTTCAACGGAAAGAACAACAAGAGCAGTTACTCGGAGAAATACCTTGAAGAGCTTATCAATAACAACGTGACGGATCCCAACTCCGCGGCGAGCAATTTCCCATATGGGGCAAGCCTTGCATTCAACACATACCTCGTCGATACGATCAGAGGAGCCGGCGGGAATATCGCAGGATACCGGTCGCTCGCCACCCCGCAGACGGGTGTGAACCAGGAGCAGACCATCACGACCGCGGGGGGGATGACGGAAGTCGGATTGGCCATGAGCGCCAATATGAGTGATAAGTTTTATTTCGGAGGCTCCCTTAACTGGAGCGTCCTGAAATATGAACGCACCAGTTTTTACAAAGAGAGCGATGCGACGACCAATGCCAAGAATAACTTCAAATATTTTTCCGTCGAGGATTTCCTGTCGACCAGCGGCATCGGCGTCAACCTGAAACTCGGCATGATATTCAAACCTGTCGAACAGGTGAGGATAGGATTGGCATTCCACACCCCTACTTTTTACAACATGGAGGACAGGTATGCGACCACCCTTACAACTGACCTTGAAGGATATGCAGGTGCGGGCACACAGACGCAGTCGTCGCGTGACTTCAACAACGGACTGGATGGTGAGTTCGCTTACAACCTCAACAATCCACTGCGGGTGATGGGTGGTATTTCATATGTTTTCCGCGAAGATCAGGACATCACAAAACAAAGGGGTTTCATCAGTGCGGATGTGGAGTACCTCAACTACAAGGCGTCTTCCTTCAGTGCTTCAGACCCGGCAAATAATTCCGCCTCCTATTTCAATGACCTCAACAGCACGATCGACAACCTGTACAGGTCTGCGATAAACCTTCGGGTGGGTGGCGAGTTGAAATTCGAGACCATCATGGCACGTGCGGGATTCGCATATTTCGGCAACCCTTACCAGTCAACCGACGTGAAAGGCAGCCGGATGAATCTGAGCGGAGGTTTCGGGTATCGTGATAAGGGCAAGTTCATAGACATCACGTATGTGCATCAAATTGCAAAAGATGCGTATTACCCGTATCGGCTGGATAACGGAACCTTTTCTCCGGTGAATATGAATACCGGGACAGGGAATATTTTGTTGACATTTGGATTCAAGTTCTGAGCCATCGAAGCATCGGGAAGCCATGGACAAATGCCGGGAAATCAATGGCACTTCACAACTGTGAAGATCGCCTGATCCAATCGAAAACGGACTTGTCATCACCCGGATGGAACCAGGCCATGCCATCTTCTTTTCTGAACCAGGTCATTTGTCGCTTGGCATAATTGCGCGTGTGTTGTTTCACCATTTGGATGGCTTCCTCCAAATTGACCATGCCATCCAAATGGTTGAACAATTCCTTATAGCCCACTGTCTGGAGGGCATTCAGATGGCGGTATGGCAAGAGGCTTTCGACTTCCTGTAACAATCCGGCTTCCACCATGAGGTCAACGCGCTGTTCGATGCGGTCGTAGAGTTCTTGTCGCGGCAGTTCCAGTCCGATGCGGATGATCCGGAAAGGGCGTTCGGCCCCGGTTCTCCGCCGGAATTTCCGAATCGACACACCTGTCGCCCGGATAAATGACAGTGCGCGCATCATCCTTTGGGGATTTTGCATCTCCCCTTCTTCAGCGAACAGGGGGTCTTCCGCAACGATGGCGTTGCGCAGCCAGTTGATTCCGCCGGCATTGAATAGGGTTTGTACTTCTGCGCGCAGTGCTTTAGGAACCTGTGGCATGTCGTCCATTCCCTCCGTGAATGCCCGGAGATAGAGTCCGGTGCCACCGGTCATGACGATAACATCACTGCGGGTGAATATCTGTGCTGAGGCGTGCAGCGCATATGCCTCAAAAACGGCAGCGGTGACATCCTCATGGATGCTGTGTGAGGCTATGAAATGGTGGGGAACTGCCCGCAGTTCGTTTTCAGACGGGCGTGCGACTCCAATATTCAGCTCGTGAAAGCACTGGCGGGAATCAGCGGAAATGATCTCTGTCCTGTAATATTCAGCGATTCGAACGGCGAGGGCCGTTTTACCGACTGCTGTCGGACCGGTGATGATGATGACCGTCTTTGGATGCATGTGAGATGAGCGAGCCCTTAAAATTCTTCTCCGGCGGCAGCCTCTCCTTCTCCTTCGCCGTCTGTATCCGCATCTCCCGTGTCACTTTCTCCATCGCCTTCTTCCCCAAAGCCATCGATGCCTTCAGAGAGGTCGTATTTCTCTTCCACATCGACAAAACGATCACCTAGAATGCTTTTGGTTCCGTATTGACTCGGGCCGATGCCTTCTACCCGGATCGTGGCAGGGTATGTGAGTTTAGGATTTTCTTCCGCAGAGACGTTGATGAGTTCCACCATGAATGGCCAGTTCCGGGTGAAGTCGTAGGTATAGAGGAATTTCTGATTCGGCATTTTTATCTCCGAGCCGATGGTCGTCTCGGCCATCAGCAATGGTTCCGCCTTATAGGGTTTATCGTATTTCTGCAAAGATATCTCCCTACCCTTTTGCCAGCTGTCGTTGCTGCGAAAGAAAGTGGCTTCATGCTTGGCGTCGAACTCGAAACTCTTCAGGATCTGATGATGCAGGTCGATGAAAAGTTGAGAGTGACGGATGACGACGTCGCGGTAAACGGTTTCGTCTTCTTCAAAATAGATCCTGAAACGCAAGATAGCCATGGTGTGAAATTACGATGTTTTGATGGAATGGCGATGCTGTAAGCGGAAGAGCCTTTTCTTTGGAGTAAGGAAATTTTTCGTCCATTGGGATCATGTCAGCATGCAAACGGCGAGCTTTTGGGTATGGACATTCATTTCATTTGCAGTCCCATCTCTTTGGCCTTGACCAGCATGAACTCCCATGCGGCATCCTTTGTACCGGGGATGAGGCCATCGAGGATGGCTTCCCGTATGGCCGTTTTGATATCTCCGACTTCACGGGAAGGTGGGATACCGAAAGCCTCCATGATCATTTCACCGGTGACCGGAGGCTGCCAGCTTCGGAGTTGATCCTTCTCCTCCACTTCTTTCATCCGCTGGCGGACCATCTCGAAATTCGAGAGGAACTGTTTTACTTTCTGCTTGTTTTTTGAGGTGATGTCTGCGTTGCATAGGGTCATGAGTGCGTCGACATCTTCCCCTGCTTCGAACAGCAGACGCCTCACTGCGGAATCGGTGATGTTTTCTTTTGTGAGGCTTATCGGCCGCAAGTGCAGTTCCACGATCTTTCGGACAAAGCGCATTTTGGCATCCTGCGGCAGCTTCAGTTGTGCGAAGATGCGCGGCACCATTCGTCCACCGACGACTTCATGACCGTGGAATGTCCATCCCGCCTCCTCTTCAAAACGCTTGGTAGCGGGCTTTCCGATATCATGCAGGATCGCTGCCCAGCGAAGCCACAGGTCATCGGTGTTCCGCGAAATATTATCGAGTACCTGGAAGGTATGGTACAGGTTATCCTTATGGCCCACCCCGTCGCGGTATTCCGCCCCTGCCAGATCGACCATCTGCGGAAACACCAGTTTCAGCAAACCCGACCGGTACATCAGGTCGAAACCCACGGAAGGGATCCGACACAGGATCATCTTATTGATTTCTTCGGTTATGCGTTCCTGTGAGATGATCCGAATCCGGTCGCGATTCTTCAAGATCCCTTCCCAGGTGACCGGGTCGATGGTGAATCCCAGTTGGGCTGCGAAGCGAATGGCCCTGAGCATGCGGAGGGGATCATCCGTGAAGGCCTTGTCAGGTGACAGTGGTGTTTTAATGATCTTATCCGTCAGATCCGACAGACCGTTGAACGGATCGAAGAGTTTTCCGAAGTCGGCGGTATTGAGGCTGACGGACATCGAATTGACGGAGAAGTCGCGGCGTTCCAGGTCATCTTTCAAGGAACCGGGTTCCACTTCAGGATTCCGGGAGTGATGGCGATAGCTTTCTTTTCTTGCCCCGACGAATTCGATATCATAGTCATGCACGCGGATATGAGCGGTTCCGAAAGTCTTGAAAAATGAAACATGCGGCCTTGGGGTGAAACGGGCAGCGACGAGCTCGGCGAGTTGGATGCCATCTCCCAGGCATACGACATCCATATCGGCACAGGGGCGATCGAGGATTTTATCGCGTACGAAACCACCGATCAGATATGCTTCCATACCTGCTTCTTGCGCTGCATTTGCCACTTTGTTGATGAGGAAACGTTCCTCCTGTGAACACCGAATATCCATAGGGTGCAAAAATATGAAACTTGGAAGAGTGATCAGCAGGATCCGTCGGGTAGACATTGCAAGAGCTGACGGTCATCGATCAAAATCGCACATCGGAAGTGACCTTCCGGACAGGATGTTTTACCATGAATGCCGCAAGGTCTGCAGGGCAAGTGTTGATTCACTTCGACCACATGGGAGACATCCGACAATGGACCGTAGCCGAATGCAGGTATGGTGGAGCAAAAGACGGCCGTCACCGGTGCGTTCATGGCGGATGCAAAATGCAGTGGGGCGGAGTCATTGACGAAATTCATGGCGGCTCCTTTTTGGAGTGCGGCCGTCTGCAGAAAACTCAGTTGTCCTGCAAGGTTCACGATGCGATCAGGGGCTTCAGACTTCATGCAGATCTCATCACAGATGGCACGGTCACCAGGACCCGCGATCAGGAATATCCTGAAAGTAGCGGGGACTTTTCGGATGAATGACACCCATCTCTCCGGTGGATATTGTTTGGTGAACCAAACGGAGGTCGGAGCGATGCAGATATAAGGGGCGGTCGAGTATGCGGATATCCGGTCCATGTCAGATGCTGAAGGGTAGAGTTTTGGCCGCATGGCAACATCGTCGGTGAGATGACTGATCAACCGTTGGTTTCGTTCCGTTTCATGGAGTGGACGGAGGTCCTTTCCGGTTGCGTGACGAATGCGTGCATTGAAGAGAAAACTCATCGGATTCCGGTCAAAACCGATTCGCTGCGATGCCCCTGAGAAGGCCGTTAGGAAGCCCGTGGCAAGATAGCGTTGTACGTTCACCACGACATCGTAACGTTGCTTTCTGATCCTTGCGAGTAGCCGAAAATTATTGCGGAGTTTCTGATAACTTTTATCCCATACTAAAACTTCGCGGATGTGCGG
This sequence comes from uncultured bacterium, assembly GCA_903957405.1. Lineage (GTDB taxonomy): Bacteria > Bacteroidota > Bacteroidia > Chitinophagales > Chitinophagaceae > Pollutibacter. The sequence goes on from CAJBPC010000192.1 coordinate 5,603, forward strand.
GTGTCCTTGAAGGAGTGCTTCGTTTCCTTTTCGGAGCAGAAAGTCAATCTTTGCATCAGGATAGTGGATACGGAGTTTTTCGACAAGGGCGGTTGCCAGCACTACATCTCCGATAAAGGCCGTTTGGATGATCAGAAAGGTTTTTTGCACGGTACAAAATTAGGTAAAAAGGAGGGTTTTGGGAGAAGGTAGCCATGTAGATGTCAGGCATTGATATGAAAGGAGAGAACATCCGGGATCGATGAAGAGAACTGGAACGGAATAGTGCGTTCAAAAGCATTAAGCCCTATGTTTGCGAAAAAAACAGAAGGATGGAACTGAAGGATTTTATAGGATCGGCCTGGGCTGACCGTGAGCTGCTTAAAGACCAGTCGTACATCGATGCCGTTCGTACGGTTATAGAGGAAGTCGACAAGGGTCGTTTAAGGGTGGCCGCCCCGCAAGGTGAGGATTGGGTCGTCAATGAGTGGGTGAAGCAGGCGATCCTGATGTATTTCGGCATCCAGCAGATGCAAACCTGGGAGATGCCGCCCTTCGAGTTCTACGACAAGATGCTCCTGAAAAAAGACTATAAGAGCCTTGGTGTTCGGGCAGTGCCGCATGCGGTTGCCCGTTATGGCGCATATCTGGCGAAGAATGTCGTGTTGATGCCGTCGTATGTGAACATCGGTGCGTATGTGGATGAAGGCACGATGGTGGACACCTGGGCCACGGTGGGCAGTTGTGCCCAGATCGGCAAGGGTGTGCATCTGAGTGGCGGTGTGGGCATTGGCGGTGTGTTGGAACCTCTGCAGGCGAGCCCCGTGATCGTGGAGGATGGTTGCTTCATCGGCAGCCGGTGCATTGTGGTGGAAGGTGTGAGGGTGGAAAAAGAGGCGGTCTTGGGTGCGAATGTCGTGCTGACACAATCGACGAAAATCATTGACGTGAGTGGTGCGGAGCCGGTCGAATACAGGGGACGAGTCCCCGCCAGAAGTGTCGTCATTCCCGGATCGTATGCGAAAAAATTTCCGGCGGGAGAATTCCAGGTGGGCTGCGCGTTGATCATCGGACAACGAAAACCCAGTACGGATCTCAAGACCAGTCTGAATGACGCGTTGCGGGATTTCAATGTATCCGTATAAGTCAAAAATCGACTTTGTTTTTTGATTTCGTTCCGTATATTTGCATCCCTGAACAGGAAAAATGCCCAGGTGGCGAAATTGGTAGACGCACTGTGTTCAGGTCGCAGCGTTCGCAAGGATGTGCTGGTTCGAATCCAGTCCTGGGCACAAATAAAAAAGTTCTGCACGAAGTGCGGGACTTTTTTATTTATAAGCTCACTCGTAGGACGTATTGAGATCACGGAAAGTAATCCAGCTTATATTTCATCCTAAATTTTCTAAGTCGTCTAAATCCTTTGATCGGCCTGCACTTTATTTTAAAGCAATTAGATCATTTTTATGAATTACCCGAACATGAAGACCATCATCATCAAAAATGACTGAGCGCTGATAGATTTCATTAAAGCTAAACCCTTCGATACTAATCATTAGGTCAATAGCTACGGGCGATACTCAAAATGTAAAAACGTCCCAAGCAGGATGCTCGAGAAAATTATTTTCTGTCATGTCAAACACTGGCATCCCAAACTCCCGAAATGCAGCTACTATTTTTGCATAATTATCCGCCGTTCTGTCAACCCATAAATCCATATCCCCGGTAGTCCTGGAATACCCATAGAGAATTACCGAGTATCCCCCAACGAGTAAATATCTTACGCCGTTTTTATTAAGGGATAAAAGAAAGTCACGAAAATCGCTGTTAAAAATATTTCCCATTAGCTCCGAATGGATTTGACAAAAAATTTAGTGCGGTCCATTCTAGGGGGATTATTTACGTCGAAGTTATACGCTACACTGTTCAGGTATCCTGCAATTTTCAATCGTTCCTGCCAAGAGAGCTTTTTATAAATTGCGGCGTGATTGGCAGCTTCTTGTTGGGTTTGCCCTTTAAAGGCGTTTCTATCCAATTTAAATCGATCCATAACCAAATTTAGCCTTTTAGTGGAAAACACAACCCTTTCAAAATTGAACTAGCGTCATACCATATATCGTTCGAACTCAGTCTAGCAAAGGGCACATTACCATTAAGCCGATTCTTTGATGAATCGGCTTTTTTTATGTTTGGATGAATGGGTAGTATTGTACAAAGAAATGGAGTCCTGAGTGTATTACTTAAACAAGGGAATAGAAACGGGTGAATGACCCATCCGTCATGAATGGCTATACCAATCGATCTAGGATTGCAAAAAAGGTAACGAGCACAAGGCACAGGGATACAAAATCCGCTGTACACCCATCTGAAAAATGATCGCAGACGCCGTAAACGAGGCCACCGTCAGGATAGCAGGGGAATTAATCCAATGCGCGTTCCCAAGGCAAAAGAACAGCAGCGCATTCAACAGAATATCCCCTGATTTTTGCATCCTGTTAACTTTTGCGAGTCATTGCTAAAAAATTCAAAACCATGTATGACGTAATCATTGTTGGAGGTGGGTTGAGTGGCCTCACCACCGCCTATCATTTGCAAAAACAACATATTTCTTTCAAGATACTGGAAGGCCAAAGTCGGTTGGGGGGACGGATAGAAACCATTTTTGGCGAAAATCAAACGCCCATGGAAATGGGTGCGACTTGGTTTGGCAAAGAACATCGAAATGTACTTGGCTTATTGTCAGAACTGTCCATTCCTTTTTTTGAACAGCACACAGAAGGCATCGCCTTGTTTGAAACCCTATCCACAGAGAAACCACAATCGTATTTTACACCTTCCAACACCCACTCGGCCTACCGTGTGCTAGGCGGAACGGGGCAAATTGTCAAAGCCTTGCAAGAAAAGATCGGCTTGGAAAACATCGTGTTAAACTGCAAAGTAACCCAGGTAGAAGAACTAAACGATGGCTTAAAAATTAGCGACAGCGGCGGGAATGCGTATTTTTCAAAAAAAATGATCTTGGCTTTGCCACCCCAATTGGCAGCGTATGCCATTTCATTTTCTCCCGAATTACCTGTTGAACTATCAAAGATCATGCAGCACACCCAAACTTGGATGAGCGGCTCGGTGAAGTTTTCGGTTGAATACAAGACGGCTTTTTGGCTGGAAAACAAATTTTCGGGCACTGTGTTTAGCCAGTCGGGGTTGGCCAGTGAAATATACGACCACAGCCATTTTGAGGATGGAAAATTTGCCTTGAAAGGTTTTTTGAATGGCTCGGCATTGCATTTTTCGAAGGCCGAAAGGCAAGCCAAAGTGATTGCCCAACTGACTCATTATTTTGGCAGTGATGCCCAAGCATTTCTTTCCTATAACGACAAAATTTGGAATGATGCCTTCATTGATGGTCACGGTCCTTTTTTGCCAGGGCACCATAACAACGGACATCCACGGTTTGCCAAAAGTTATTTCAACGACAAACTGTTTTTTGCAGGTACCGAAACCAGCCCCGCTTTTGGCGGCTATATGGATGGGGCAATCATAGCCGCAAAGGCCACTTCAGAAAGGGTTTTGGCATCCTTCAAGAAATAAAATTTTTACACTGTAACAGACTAATCATAAATTCTGCCCTTGTATCGTCTGAGAGCCCTGATTTTACTGGATCATTATTTTATTTCCAAGAGGAGGATCCTTTTTTCAAGTTGAAAAAAAATCCGGCACTATAGTCCACCCCCTGATTTAATTTTTAGCCAAGTATGTTTGCATGTCTCCATAGTTCTTTGGATCAAAGCCTTGAGTGGGCAGAATCGCCGTTTTTCCCATGGTAAGGATCGGGCGCTTAGGTTGCGATAGAAATCGCCTGCTTAAAGCACTTCATTGGCTGTAAGAAAAAAAGCTCGCTGAGCTGACTTCGAAATCTCCACGATTACATTGAAAAACCCATTGGGGAAGACTGAAATCAGTTTCCTTCTACACCGGCTTCATGGTATGAGATAGGAGCCGCAAGAAAGCAAAGTTGTTAAAGGTGGTTTTTCTTTCTTCAGTTGTCAAATAGTCCTCAGAGTTTAATGGAAAGTTCAAGGTGACCACCAAGTCCAAGTTCAACTATTTTTTGAAGTGTCGAAATACGAACTTCTTTAATGTTGTTTTCAATTTTAGAAATGTAACCCTTGTTTGTTCCGCATTTTTCAGCAAGTTCTTCTTGAGTCAATCCTTTTTCAAGTCGTGCCTGCTGAATGAGAAAACCAAGTTTAAAGGCTTCATAACCTTTCTCAAACTTATCACGTTTGGAAGTTCCTTTCTTACCATATTGTTCATCAACAAATTGGTCAATTGTTTTTAAATTATTTTTCTTGCTCATATTCTATTTTAATTTTCAATGCTTTTTCGATTTCAGATTTGGGTGTCTTCTGAGTCTTTTTCTGGAATCCATTTGCCAAAACAATAAGTTTACCTTCATCAAAAAAGCAGAAAATGCGAAAAATTTCGCTGCCCTGCTGAACTCTGATTTCATAAAGTCCATGCGTTCCTTCCATATGTTTTAAATAATCGGTCGGAATTTTCTTTTGAGTTTCAATAATCCTAAAAGTCCATAAAATCTTATCTTTTACTTTCTGCTTTTGGTAGAAGTTAGTAAAGTAGTCCTTATACAGGGTTACAGTTCTTAGTTTTATGTAACTCATACGATGCAAAGGTCGTATAAAGTTGTCCGAACAAGCAACTTTATTGTTGATTTTTTCATGTTTAAGTGTATTGTTTGGGCCGTCATTCTAAAATCAAAGCTAATCGGATCAGGCAGGGAATTTCACCACTGCCTTCCCACAGAACCGGACGTGAACCGCTCGATTCATGCGGATCTTCGTAAACGCACGCCTAATGGCATCTTATTCAACACGCAATAATCTTCTATTGCTGCTTGGATGGAGATTCCGCACTACTAATGAAAGCCGGATTCCATGAAGGATCAATGACAATTGGTTGGCATCGATGATGATCTGCTTGCCGTCTACACTCTTTTGCGGTTCCTCGAAGGCGCCTTGTTCGAGGCGCTTGTGGTACATGGCCAGACCGTCGCCTTCCCATTTGAGCGGTTTGATGGCATTGCGACGGAGGTTCACGAAAATCCAGAAGCCGCCATCGGTGACTTCTCGGCGTAAAAATTCTTGGATCAATCCGCTTAAGCCGTCTAAGGCCTTGCGAAAATCCACCGGATCATGGAACCAATAATACTTTGTATCAGTGTCGATGTGCAGCATGCTCAAACCATTTTGAGTTGACGAATGAGTGCAATGGAACCGGGCA
>CAJBPC010000193.1 GCA_903957405.1 uncultured bacterium
GGAAGTGATGGGCTTCTTCCTGAACATGCTTCCCGTTCGGACGACCGTCGATGGCGGCCTGAGTTTCCGCGCCCACAACCGTCGCGTATGGGAGGAACTGGGTGGCGCCTTCGCACATGCCGACCTGCCCTATGACGATATCCTGAAGCTGGCGGAAAAGGGCATGGTACACACGCAGGATGGGATCCTTCAACTCATATTCGTCATGCTGGAGGATGCCTCCGGTGTTTCAGAGGATATCGTTCTTCCGGAGAATGACATCTCGCTTTTGTCCCATGCCCGACATGAAATGGCATGCGTCATCGACAAATCGAACGATGACTGGAAGATCCGGATGCAATACGATGCGGACCGCTTCAAGGAGGAAACCGTATGGTCGACGCTCCAGCGCTTCTTGTCCTTTATTCAAAAAATCACTTCAGATCCCGATACGCCGATCCCCGGCATCGACATCCTCCTTCCGGGGGAGACGGGGAATCCACTCCTGCTGAAGGAAGAAACTAACGCATACGCATACCCTGAATGCACCCTTCACGGACTTTTCTCCGAAAAGGCATCTATCCACCCGAATGACCCCGCCGTGCTGTCCGACGAGGGAACGATGAGTTATGCGATGCTTGACCAGCGGTCCGACAGGCTTGCATCCAAGCTGCGCGACATGGGAGTGCGGGCTGATAGCATTGTGGGCATTTTCATGCATCGCTCCCCGAATCTTTTGGTGTCCATCCTCGCGGTGCTAAAGGCGGGAGGAGCATTCCTTCCCCTCGACGTCAACAGCCCCTTGCAACGCGTGGCATTCATGATCCGTGATTCCGGTACGGAGCTCATACTCACGGATCGCGCATTGCCAGAAAGCATACCCGATTCGGTCAAGCGGATGGTCGTCGATGAGGATGTCTTCACCGATAGGGATGGTGCCTGTGCGATGGTGGCTCCACTGACGGATCCATCCGCGCTTGCATATGTGATCTATACTTCCGGTTCCACAGGCAGTCCGAAGGGGGCGATGATCGAACACGGGAACATCGTCAACCGGCTTTTACATACAAAAGGGATCTTCGGATTCGGTCGCGGTGACCATGCACTGCAGAAATCTCCGCTGAGTTTTGACGTGTGCATGACCGAACTGTTCCTGCCCTTGATCTCTGGGGGTGCCGTGGTGTTCCCGGGCGATGATGCCGCTTTGTCACCGCGTCAGATCATCGACCTTGTTTGCAGGCACGACATACGGTACCTGCATTTCGTCCCGGCCATGCTCCGGGAATTCCTTGCGGAAAAAGATGTGCATCGCGTGAATGGTCACCTTCGCATCATCCGTTGCGGTGGTGAGTCCTTGCCAGTGGAACTCATGGCGGACTGTCTCTCGAAACTCAGTGCGCGGTTGTTCCACAGCTACGGTCCTGCAGAGACTGCCGTGGCCGTCACCCTCTGGGAATGCCGCACCGGCAGCGGCTATGATCGCCCCCCCATCGGCCTTCCGAATGCGCATACGGTGATCCATGTGATGGATGCCGACGGCCATCCGGTCCCGGTGGGCGTGACGGGTGAGTTGTGGATCGGCGGGGCTCAGGTGGGCCGCGGTTATGTCAACGACGCGGAGCTGACGCGATCAAGGTTCGTGGAGTCGCCGGCATTTCCCGGCGGAGGCCGGTTCTATCGTTCGGGTGACCTTGGCCGTTACCTTGAAGACGGCAACCTGATGTTCATGGGCCGCCTCGACGAC
>CAJBPC010000194.1 GCA_903957405.1 uncultured bacterium
CAGCGATTCAGCAGTCTGTCTTGTGATAGGCAAAACACCCCATCCTTAAATTTAAAACATATTGGTCAAACGCTGAAAATGCAAAATTTCTCATTTGAATGCCCGATTGGTGTTTGGGGGGACACATGGTATGTTTTGTCTACATTCTTCAAAAAATGCATCTGCGGTTTTGGAACGTAGGTACACTTTTGAGAAGTATCCACGCTCTCCAAGGGTTAGGGCCGAAAAGGAGTAATATTTCCTCAGATGGAGCATTCAAAAAGCATCAAGCCGCTACCCTCAAGCCAAGTAAGGTACATCTCCGGTTTGCTGCGATATGTGCTGATGATCAGGCACACAAATCCTACTTGAGCTCAAACATGCTGACAGATGAGACCCGCCTGGTTCAAACCAACTATTTTTTTTGGTGGCGATTTAAATGGGTGAGATCAGCCCGAAGCAGTCAGAAAAAAGTTGCACCTCGTCGTTGAATGGCGAATGTGCTGGCTGAAACAGTCCCGCTGATCGGGAGGATTTGTTTCAGCCAGCATATTCACTTCTTTTGTTTCATGCCAAGTAGAAGTACCGGAAGGAGAACGAGGTTAGTGACTGTCGCTGCGAAAAGCGTGAGGGAAGTCAGCCATCCGAGAGCCTGTGTTCCTCCAAATCCGCTGAAGACAAATATGATGAAACCTGCAATCAGCACAAGGGATGTATAAATGATGCTGATCCCGGTTTGCCGAATGGTATTCATCACTGTCACCTTCACATCATAGCCATTGTGCGGGAGTTCCTGTTTGTAATTCACTAGAAACCGTATGGTCACATCGATGGCGATGCCGAGTGCAACGCTGAATACCAACACCGTCGATGGTTTCAGCGCAATGCCTACCCAGCCCATCACACCTGCTGTCAGCATGAGCGGGATGATGTTCGGGATCAGTGAACACATCAGTATTCTGAAAGACTTGAACAGATAGAGCATACTGAGCGATATCAGGAGGAATGCCCAGAATATGCTCTCCCACAATCCATTGATAATAAACCGACTACCCTCCAGAAATGTTACACTCGTGCCGGTGAATTCTACTTTGTATTTTGATGTGTCAAGGTATTGGTTTGCTTTTTCCCGAAGGCTGTCGAGCAATATCGGAAGTCTTTTGCTGCCCACATCCGCCATATTCACCGATACCCGGGTGATCTGCCGGTTGCTGTCCATGAACGATGACATGAGTTTTACGAAGCCACCATTGCTACCGGTATCTTTTCCGGGTTTGAGGTAGTCTGCTACGAAAGCCCCGTCAAATGCGTTGGGCATTGCGTAGTTGTTGCTGTCACCGTCATAGAAGCCCTGTTTAGCGAATTTCAGTCCCTCTGCCAGTGAAAGGGGCCTTGCCATTTCTGGTTGAGAAGCTATGTAACTTGCCAAAGAATCGATCCGTTCAAATGTATTCAGTGCGCGTGATCCCGCTAACCCGTTCTTTTTCTTAGTATCCACAAGGATTTCCAGGGGTATGACACCCCTGAAATGTTTCTCGAAGAATTTTAGGTCTGTGTATACTTTATCATCTTTTGGCAGATCATCAACCACAAATCCCTCCGAACGAAGCCTGGTGATGCCTATGATGGAGAACACTAAAACGGCTGCTGTGAGTCCGTACACGAGTTTTGTATGGTCGAACACCCATATCTCGATCCGCTTGAGCACCGCAGAAAGCCATTTGTTGCGCAGGTATCGGGTATGTTTTTCTTTCGGGACGGGCAGATAGCTAAGGACTCCAGGCAACAATATCAGGGAGATGACGAACAGCGCCATGATGTTGATACCGGCCACTATGCCAAATTCCTTTAGAATGGAGCTTTTCGTCAGGGCGAATACGGCGAAGCCGATTGCTGCTGCAAGATTGCAGAATAGTGTGACGATGCCCATCTTACCTACCATCTCCACCAGTGCTTGCCGTTGGTTCGCGCGGTGGATATATGTAGTATGGTACTTGTTCAGGAAGTAGATGCAATTCGGAATTCCGATCACCACCACCAATGGCGGAATCAGTGCCGACAGCAATGTGATCCTGAACCCGCAGAGTTCAATTGTCCCCAAACTCCATATCACACCTATGATCACCACACAAAGGGATAGCACCATGGTGCTGAATGATCTGAAGAAGATGAAAAGAATCAGCGCGGAAAAGACGATGGAACCGAAAAGAAAAAACCGCATCTCTGCATTGATGCGGGTCATGAGGTTGTTTCGGATATGCGGAAGTCCACTGTACCGTAGCTCCAATCCGCTTTCCTTTTCGAAAGCGGCTGCCGTTTGTTCCACTAAAGCCACAACCGTGTCACGACTTTTGCTGCTGAGGATGCTGCTCTTGAGCCTGACCCCGATCAGATATGCATTGCTCTGTGGATTGAACATGAGCCCATGATAGAATGGTATGCCGAAGAATACCCGGCGGCAACTATCGAGTTCGGCCTGGTTGGTGGCTGGCTTTGGAAATATCGCCCTTGCCTGTAATTTCTGTGTACTATCGTTCTTTACAAGGTTGACAGCTGAAATCGGACTCAGTACATCCTCTACGCCATAGATCCTTTTGAGGGAGTCGTGCAGCTTTGCGAGTCGATTGAACTGTTCCGGAACGAAAAGTTTGTCTGTTTGGAAGCCGATGGCCAACACATTTCCATCTTCCCCGAACTGTTCTTTGAATGCAAGGTATGCCTTGTATTTGGGGTGATCGACCGGAATTGCCTTTGCGAAGTCATAACTCATCTTCACCTTTGAAGCATAGTAGCCCATCACGCCGGTGAATGTGAAGAGGATGATCAGCAGGGGCAGCCGGTAGCGAATGACCGCTTCCCCGATTTTATGCCACATGGTAGGTTGTTTATTAGAGTGATGCAAAGGAAAGCAATTTAAGGATGCCAAACCGGAGCAACCTGAATTGGGCTCACTCCGTTTTCATAATTTTACGGGATGAAGAACGGGTGGCTGCTTTTTTCGTTTTGTACGGCCGTCGTGCAGTCGGCTGCAGCCCAGCAGTTGCCGCCCATAGGTTCCTGGCGCGAACACCTCCCTTTCAACAATGCGGTGCAGGTGGCCGTGGAGGACAATCTCATCCATTGCGCCACGCCATTTGGATTTTTCACTTTTGATAAGGCGGATGGTTCCTTTGAAAGGAGGACCAAGGTCAACGGACTTAACGAAGTGCGGGTCAGGCTGATGGCTAAGGAGCCCGCCGGCAAAAGGATGATCTTGGTCTATGAAAACAGCAATGTCGATATCCTTGACGGTGACAGGGTGTTCAACATCCCGGATATCATGCTCAGCAGTGTGAGCGGTGACCGGTCGGTGAATGCTGTCCTGTGGCGAGGCAGTGAGGTGTTGTTATCCACCGGACTGGGTATCATCGTCCTTAATCCTGACAGGAGAGAAGTGAAGGACACCTACAGGCCATCTTCCGGCGGTGATAATATCCGGGTGAACGGCCTGGCCTGGGTTGACGGTTTCTATTACGCCGCCACCGCGGAAGGATTGAAACGTGCCGCTTCCTCGGTACAGAATCTTTCTGATTTTCGAAATTGGCAAACGGTTGTCGGCAATGGACTCAGTTCCGGTGCATGTGATGCCGTCGCTTCCTTGGGCAATGCATTGGCGGTGCTCAAGCAGGATACCGTCTTTTTGCAGAACGGCACCGGATGGCGCAGCATCCTTGCAGACGGATGGCCGACAACGGGCTTCAACGTGTCCGGCGG
>CAJBPC010000195.1 GCA_903957405.1 uncultured bacterium
CTTCCTGACATATGCGCAGAACAATACTACGGTAACAACTAAACGAATTTTTGAAGACCTCTTCAGGGATGTCGACAGTTCCCGAAAGGATCAAAGAGACATGAACATCCTGCAGTGGTACGAGCCGCACAAAGATCAGATGAAGGACTACTCCGTCGCACCCCTCAGGATCGAAAGCCTCGTCAACCTCAAAAACATCCTGAAAGCGCACGGCGTGAGCGACCACAGGCTGCTGATCGCACCACTATCGCCTGAATTCGACGCCCTGCAGTCGGATCCGGACGGATACAAAAGTCTGCTCCGTGACAATGGATTCAGATACTATGATTTTTCAGCCCAGTTCACAGACACCTCCGGCTTTGCAGACCTGGTGCACCTGAAAAGAAAAGCCTATGCGGACTTCACGGCAGCGGTAGCCGACTCGATCACATCAGGACGTTGATGCTCATCTCGACGTGGAACGGACCATTGATCATTCACCGCCCCGAACAAGCGCCATGGCAGCTGCTAATGACGGCATCTTGCAAGGGTATTAGTAATAATGCCTTCATAGGGATGGCTCAGGCTCAACGGTCCAGCAGAAAAGACAATTTAGGCCCATGGATCATGAAGCATTCACAGGGAAAAAACCAGAAGTGAAAGACAAACTCATTTTCAGATAACAAAACCAGGCGACTGCAATGCTGTTCAATTCCATCTCATTCCTGATCTTCCTGCCGATCGTGTTTTTGCTCTACTGGTTCGTTTTTCGAAAGAACCTTAGGCAGCAAAACCTGCTCTTGCTCCTTGCCAGTTATGTCTTCTACGGCTGGTGGGACTGGAGATTCCTTTTCCTACTGGTATTCTCCACGGGGCTTGATTACTACACAGGATTGAAGATACGGGATGCCGGATCCGATCGGGCAGCGAAGATCTGGCTATGGATCAGTGTGGGCACCAACCTCGGCTTCCTCGGATTCTTCAAATACTACAATTTCTTCATTGACTCATGGATGCGGATGCTCGGGAATTTCGGCGTAGAAGCCAATCCATGGACCCTCCAGATCATCCTTCCCGTAGGGATATCATTCTACACCTTCCATGGCCTTTCCTACGTGATAGACATCTACCACAAAAAGATCGAACCCTCAAGGAACTGGGTGAACTATTGCGTGTTCGTGAGCTATTTCCCGCTGCTGGTGGCAGGCCCCATCGAAAGGGCCACACACCTGCTGCCGCAATTGGAAAAACCCAGGACATTCTCTTATCACCAGGCCGTCGACGGCCTCCGACTCATGATATGGGGTTTCGTGAAAAAAGTGCTCATAGCCGATACCATCGCCCCGGAAGTGAATGCGATCTTTGGCAATTACCAAAGTTACGGAGGTGGGACACTGGCGATTGGAGCAGTCTATTTTGCCATTCAGATTTACGGTGATTTCAGCGGGTACTCTGACATAGCAAGAGGCGTATCCAAATTCTTCGGGATCGAACTCCTGGTAAATTTCAAATATCCATACCTCAGCCGATCAATCCCCGAATTCTGGAGAAGATGGCATATCAGCCTATCCTCCTGGTTTCGAGACTACCTGTATATCCCGCTCGGCGGATCGAGGACGACGTTCATCCGCTCGGTCAGAAACGTCTTCGCCATATTCCTCGTCAGCGGATTTTGGCATGGTGCCAACTGGACCTTCATTGCCTGGGGCGGCATACATGCACTGCTGTTCATCCCGTCCTTCATCTCCGGAAAAAACCGCGGCAATCTCGGCGATGATTTCGCTGGCGGAAAATGGTACCCATCCCTGCGGGAAACCGGACAGATCCTGATCACATTCCTCCTGGTATGCTTCGCATGGATATTCTTCCGCGCAGATGACATGTCGCAAGCGATCGGTTACATCAGCCATATGTTCGGCAGTATCCTCCACATCGATGACTTTTACAAAATGACAAAACTCAACCTGCTGATCCCCCTTTGTCTGCTGGTGGACCTGAGCCATAAGAACGGATTCCTGACCGGCAGGTACAAGCCTGCATTCGTCACGGCGGAATTCGTATTGCTCACTATACTCATGCTGATGTTCGGGAATTTCGGAAGCGTAGAGTTCATATATTTTCAATTCTGAAAACCATGTAAAAGAGATCAATTTCAATGTTACACCCTTGATTTTGAAAAAAAAACTAGGTCAATGACATCCAGCGCAGCATTTAAAACC
>CAJBPC010000196.1 GCA_903957405.1 uncultured bacterium
GTTTGCCATTTTGAAACTAATATGAATATACAATTAATCCGTCCATTGGCATTTTTGGATCTTGAGACCACGGGTGTGAACCTTGCCTCGGACAGGATCGTGGAACTCGCCATCGTAAAAGTCATGCCGGATGGTTCCGAGGTGAGGATGCGTAGGCTCGTGAATCCTCAAATGAAGATCCCGGCAGAAGTGTCCGCGATCCATGGCATCACGGATGAGATGGTGAAGGATGCCCCTACATTCAGGGATATCGCCTCAGACGTTCTTTCGACCATAGAAAACTGCGACCTCGCAGGGTATAATTCAAATCGTTTCGACTGGCCGATGATGATGGAGGAGTTCCTCCGTTGCGGCCTCCGTTTCGAAATCGCCGACAGAAAGATGATCGATGTGCAGCGAATATTCCACATCATGGAGCCCCGGACGCTATCCGCCGCATTGCGTTTCTACTGCAATGAAGAACTCGTGGATGCACATAGCGCGGAAGCCGATGCATTTGCCACCTGGAAGGTGTTCGATGCGCAGATCGCACGGTACGGCAAACTCGGGAATACCATCGAGAGCGTCAATCAGGCCATAGGGGAAGAACAGATCGTTGATTTTGCCCGAAGGTTTTTAATGGAAAAAGGTGTGGAAATCTTTAACTTCGGCAAACATAAAGGCAGACCCGTTGCCGAAGTCCTTAGGTCAGAACCCCAGTATTATGACTGGATGATGAAAGGTGATTTCCCTATGCACACCAAACAAAAGTTGTCAGAGATATTCAATAGTACCATTAAGAGGAAATACTGAACGAAACGCCGAACGCTTGATTTTTTGCGAGGCTTTTATCAGTCATCATGTCACCGTAAGCCACATCTTTCCAATTGGAGAAACTTGTCATCATCCCAACGTACAATGAGCAGGCGAACATCGCCTCTATCATCGATGTCGTATTCGGGATGCATCAGGGGTATCATATCCTTGTGGTGGATGATGGCTCTCCAGATGGTACCGGCAACATCGTGAAGGAGCTGCAGCTGAAATATCCTTCTCAACTTTTTCTGGAGGAACGTTCCGGCAAGCTCGGACTGGGAACGGCATACATCCACGGCTTCCGCTGGGGCCTAGACAGGGGATACGCGTTCATCTTCGAGATGGATGCGGACTTCTCCCACGATCCCGCCGATCTAGACCGTCTTTACCTGGCCTGCAGCAAAGGCGGGGCAGGCATGTCGGTGGGGTCGAGGTATGTGAAAGGCGGCCGCGTGAAGAACTGGCCGATGAACAGAAAGCTGCTCTCGAAATCCGCTGCCATGTACACCCAATTGATCACATGGATGCCTGTGAAAGATCCCACCGCCGGATTCGTTTGCTACCGAAAGGAAGTGCTGGAGACGATAAACCTTGACCAGATCAGATTCGTGGGCTATGCCTTCCAGATAGAGATGAAGTTCGCTGTCTGGAAACTAGGATTCCTCATTGCCGAAATCCCCATAACGTTCACCGACAGGAAACTGGGCGTTTCCAAAATGAACAAAGGCATCGTGAAAGAAGGCATCTGGGGCGTATTGTCCATTCAATGGCAGAGCATGTTCAAGAACTACCGGAAAAAGGTGGCCACCCGCGACGGAAAGCTGGAAACCCATGCCTTCTGAAGATGATGAACGGGTATTACCATTCCCTCCGACAAACCGCACACCTTTGCGCGCTGCGCAGGGCATGCATCTCTAAGAATCATTGACATGCGCAAGTCCTTTCTCCGGCTGCATGCAGCCATTTTTCTCGCAGGGTTCACCGGTATTCTCGGAAGACTCATCACATTGAATGAGGGTCTGCTCGTATGGTACCGGATGCTGTTCAGTACGGCCGGACTTTTTTTATTGGCGTATTTTTCCCGGAACAGGCTGAAAGTGGCGAAGGGGGGACTGCTGCCCATTCTTGCCGTTGGCGCCATCGTCGCTTTTCACTGGGTGTTCTTCTACGGA
>CAJBPC010000197.1 GCA_903957405.1 uncultured bacterium
CTTCTGGGTGAAATATGCCAATAACTGGAAACAAAAAAATTCACCTGCTGGATATGCATTCCAGCGATGGTTCTTGAGCCGGAATCTGGCAGGATGCAAAACTACCATCAATGGATTCTGGGATGATCAACCCGTCCATTGCGTTTCTTTTGAAAATCCGAGCCTTCGACTGTCAGACCTCGATTCGGGGAAACTGGCACTTGCCCGGAAGACCTTCAACCCGCCGTACACCTTCACCTTCATTGGAAGAATGGAAGATGAAAAGGGCGTGACAAGGATACTGGATGCACTTCAATCCCTTAATCCTGAAATGATCGACAGGGTGCATTTCATAGGAGACGGCAATCGAAATGCGGAGTATGTCGCAAACGCATCTTTTCTCGGCGCGAAAGTCCGGTTTCATGGCTACCAAAATGGAGATGTCATACGCGCGGTCCTTTCAGCGTCACACTTCTTCCTACTGCCGACCACCGCCTCAGAGGGATTTCCCAAGGTAGTGGCGGAAGCGTGCTGTTATGGCTGCATACCCATTGTTTCCGACACGAGCAGCATCCCTCACTATGTCAAGCACGGACAGAACGGTTTCGTTTGGGATGCCGGAGGGACAGTAGCTTTCATGGATGTCTTGGCCGCCGCTGTGACTGAAAAAAAAGACCGACTGAATATAATTGCAAATAATGGCGGAACACTAGCAGAAAAGTTCACGTTGGAGCGTTATCACAGTAGACTCAACACTGAAATATTTAACGCGTGAAGCCAACCATCCAAAACATTTCCGACCCTGCGCAAGCACTTAAGTGGACGATCGTCCATGCCGTCATCGGAGCCATATCGGCATACACACCGTGGGCATTCATTCTTTATTTCTATCTCGTACTCTTTTTCAATGTCAAAAATGCTTTCAGCGTCTTAAAAAAAGGGAATATCATTCTCTTCACCTTGCTAGTAGGCTACTTGCAAAGCTTCGAGCAGGTGGCAAGGGTATCAAAAAGTTACCCTTATGTGCCGAGTGAGTTTGCAAAATATGTATCGATCATCTTCGTGATATACGCAATCAGCGTGAGTAAACGTAAATCAAATCCGGTGGGGATTGCGATGTTTATTTTCATAACGCCTGCCATTTTTTTTGATCTAAGCGGACAGCGGGGTTGGGCTGAGATCGTCAACCACTTTCTTTCTCCATTCGCCGTTTCATTGGCGGTCATGCTCTGGGGAGGGTATCGACCGACAGAGCTGATGATCTCAAGGCTCCTTAAACTGATATGGCTCCCATTCGTGTCGGTCCTTATATCTGTTGTGGTGAAAACTCCGGAATTGGAAACATTAAACTTCAATCTTGAAGGGAATTCCGCCACATCCGGAGGTGCATCCACCAACCAGATTTCCACTATCCTCGGATTCGGTATGTTCCTCTCATTTTACTCACTCTACAAAAAAGAAAATTTCAGCGGCTACAAACTTGGAGATATGGCTATTTTCATGCTCTTCTCATTGCAGACCTTGCTGACATTTTCACGAGGCGGCATGATCGGGGGGGTATGGGCGATACTGGTCATGGTATTCGGTTCAGCAGTCACGGCATCGCCGTCTGCGGCCGCAGCCCTTGGTCGGGAAAAGAAAAAGAAAGGATTCCCTGTGATATACCTCGTAGTGGGCGTGATTTTACTTTTCGCGGCATTCACGATCGTATATCAGGTGACAGGCGGGAAATTGAGCCTGCGCTATCAGGGCGAGACTCAGGGAACCGTTGGTGGTTATGCGGAAAAAGACATCAACCGATTCACATCCGGACGAAGCGGTATCGTGGAGGACGATATAAAAGTATGGCTTGACAATCCCGTACTCGGCGGAGGCATCGGCTCCTCACCCTATCTAAGGATGAGGCATCAGGCTGATGGTGGTGA
>CAJBPC010000198.1 GCA_903957405.1 uncultured bacterium
AATAAAAACAATATCAGTCTTTTTGTAAGATAAGAAAAGGACACCAGGTCCAGCCGTTGCTATAACCCAAACACCAGACCCGTTATCTCAAGGACCATTGGTTGGGTCGTCAATTTGGCGGCCCTTTTCACTCCTCATTCGTGAACACACGGATCAGCATTTTGGAAGAAAAGTCCCTCGGTTTGTGTTTTGTGGAGAAAATCCGCCATGAGGGAGGATCTAAAAAATGATCATTTCGGGATTTAAGATGCTTTTGGGGGATTCTTTCCGAAAACAAACGGCAGGGATGGCTTGTCACATTTTTTTGATCAGGGTTCACCTGCTTTGCCTTTCCCTTATCTTTACGGCAAAAGCAAAAAAATGCATGCATCATCCTGTTCTCCATCCTGGAGGATCATGGCAGTCACCATCTTGCTGGCCGCCAGCCATATTTCTTGTGCACAGTCAAAGTCACGCGTCACAAAAACGGAGTCAGTCGACATCGTTGTCGACACGATCGCCCGAAACATCACGATTCCATTCGGCATGGCATTTCTGCCCGATGGTTCGATGCTGGTGACAGACCGTTCTGAAGGGAAGATTTGGAAGGTCGATCCGAAAAAGGGCGACAAGACCGCCTTGCAAAACGTGCCCGCCGTGCATGGTAAGGGACAGGGTGGCATGATGGATATCGCGCTGCATCCGGATTATGCAAAGAACGGATGGATCTATTTTTCCTATACTCTCAAAAAAGACAGTCTGAACGGTACGGTCGTGGAAAGGGCCAGACTGAAGGGAAATGCGCTCACGGATATCGAGCGTCTTTTCACCTGCTCTCCTTTTTACAAGAATGAGGCGCATTTCGGTTCACGCCTTGTTTTCGACAAGGGGTATTTGTTCTTCACGATCGGAGAACGTTCCGCCCTCCGAGATTCCGCTCAAAAACTATCCAATCATTTCGGAAAGGTCATCCGCATCAGAGACGATGGCAGCGTTCCGACAGACAATCCCTTCGTCGCGGTGCCAGGGGCCATGCCTGAGATATGGAGTTATGGCCACCGCAATCCACAGGGGCTTGTATTGAACACCGTCACGGGAGAATTGTATGAAAGCGAACACGGCCCGAAGGGCGGGGATGAGCTGAATGTGATTCGTTCCGGCAAAAACTACGGCTGGCCGATCATCACCTACGGTACGGAATACACCGGCACCCTCATAAACAATGGCCTGACGGAAAAGGAAGGCCTCGAGCAGCCATTGAAATATTACAAGCCTTCGATCGGGCCCAGTGGTCTGGCTTTCTACACGGGTGATAAGTTCCCGATGTGGAAGGGCAATGTCTTCACCGGCGCACTTGCACTGCAGCACCTCAATCGCCTGGTCGTTGAAAACGGCAAAGTGGTGAAGGAAGAACGCATCTTTGAAGGCCGCAACTGGCGTGTTCGGCATGTGAAGCAGGGGCCTGACGGTTATCTTTATTTTTCAGTGGACGGCGGCATGGTGATGCGCATTCGTCCGGCAAAATGAAATGAATCACTTCCGCCAATGCTCATCTCTTTCCGCACGCTGGATGCTCCGCCGACGGGAGGGATGCCATAGGTTTTGTGTTTTGCACATATCGTAGTACCATGTCAGACGATTTTCAGCGATATTTTTTCATAGGCATCGCGGGCTCCGGGATGAGTGCGTTGGCCCAATTCCTGAAGGGCATGGGCAAGGACGTGAGCGGGTCCGACCGGTTCTTCCGTCCGGATGAAATCAATGAGACAAAGGATAAGCTGGAACGGGAGGGCATAGCCTGCTTCGAACAGGATGGCAGCGGGATTACGGAGCACATCGAGTGCGTGATCGTTTCGACCGCCATAGAAGACAGCGTGCCGGAGATGCAAAAAGCCCTTCGGTTGGGCCTCTCCGTCATGAAGCGAAGCGACTTACTGGCACGCATAACCGAGAAATACAGGACCATCGCCATCGGCGGCACATCCGGCAAGAGCACCACTACGGCCATGGTCTACGAGATCCTAAGGCATGCGGGTTTGTCGCCCGGGATCAT
>CAJBPC010000199.1 GCA_903957405.1 uncultured bacterium
GTGGTGCAGCTTCAACATGTAGATGATGCCCACGGTAGCCTTCTGGTGGAACCGTTCTCCGGTTTCTCCATCGTACAGGTATGTGTGGCCGAAAGCAGGCAGCCCTGCTTTTAAAATGAGGCCTTTGATTTCATCGACAGAAGCACCATCAAAAATCGGTGTGGAAAAACGCATGCCCAGCTTCTCTCCGGCCCATCCGAGTATGGTCTCGTAGATCTGGCCAAGGTTCATACGGCTCGGTACGCCAAGCGGGTTAAGGACGATATCCACGGGGGTGCCATCTTCCAGGAATGGCATATCCTCCGCGCGGACGATCTTGGCGACGATGCCCTTGTTACCGTGACGGCCGGCCATCTTATCCCCTACCTTCAACTTACGCTTCACGGCAAGGTAGACCTTCGCAAGTTTCAGCACACCGGCAGGGAGTTCATCCCCGATGGAGATGTTGAACTTCTCGCGCTTGTAACGGCCCAGTTCCTCGTTGTACTTGATATTGTAATTGTGCAGCAACGTGTTGATGGAATCGTCCGTCTTGGCATCACCGGTCCAGCTGAGAGGATTGACGTTTTGATAGTCTATGCCTGTCAGGTTCTTTGCGCCGAACTTCACCCCTTTGCCGATAAGCATCTCGCCGAAATTGTTCGAAACGCCCGCGGATGGTTTGTCTTTCAGCAAGGTTTGCAACTTGCTGATCAGAAGTTCCAGCAGATCTTTTTCATTCTGGTCGTGTATCTTCTCCAGCTTTTCGATAGATGCTTTTTCTCTGACTTTTGCATTCTTATCCTTGCGTGCTCGCTGGAACAATTTCTTACCGATGACGACGCCTTCTGTACCGCTTGGTGCCTTCAGGGATGCATCCTTCGCATCACCCGCCTTGTCACCGAAGATCGCGCGCAGCAGTTTCTCTTCCGGTGTAGGATCGCTTTCCCCTTTGGGTGTGATCTTTCCGATCAGAATGTCCCCTTCCTTCACTTGTGCTCCGATGCGAATGATGCCGTATTGATCGAGGTCCTTGGTGGCTTCTTCCGAAACATTCGGGATATCCGGTGTCAGTTCCTCTTCACCCAGTTTGGTATCCCTAACCTCCAGCTCGAACTCAGAGATGTGCACGGAAGTGAAAAGATCTTCGCGGGCCACTTTTTCGTTTATCACGATGGCATCTTCGAAGTTGTATCCTTTCCATGGCATGGACGCGACCTTCAGGTTACGACCCAATGCCAATTCACCATTCTTGACCGCGTAACCTTCCGTGAGGAAGTCGCCCAGCTTCACTTTCTGCCCCTTATGCACTGCAGGGCGAAGGGTGATGCTGGTTTCCTGGTTTGTCTTTATGAATTTTGTAAGCTTGTAGATCCTGAGGTCATCCTCAAAGCTCACAAGTTTCTGTGCTTCATTTCTGTCGTAGCGGACCTGGATCTCATTCGCATCAACGAACTCCACCACACCATTGCCTTCTGAGTGTATTTGTATCCGAGCGTCTCTTGCGGCCTTACCTTCAAGACCGGTTCCCACGATGGGCGCTTCCGGTAAAATCAGCGGTACAGCCTGACGTTGCATGTTCGAACCCATGAGGGCCCGGTTGGCATCATCATGCTCAAGGAACGGGATCAAGGAAGCTGACAATCCCACGATCTGATTGGGGGCAACATCCATGTACTCCACTTCGTTCGGTGCAAGGATCGGGAAATCGCCCGTCTGACGAGCCTTCACGGTCTCCTCAATGAACTCACCCTTTTCATTCAGCGGGATGTTGGCCTGTGCGATTTTCGCAAGATCCTCTTCTTCTGCACTCAAGTAGGTCAGGTCTTTGGTATTGACCCTACCATCGTTCACCTTACGATATGGTGTTTCAATGAAACCCATATCATTGATCTTGGCATGCACGCAGAGGGTGGAGATCAATCCGATATTCGGACCTTCCGGCGTCTCAATCGTACAAAGACGTCCATAGTGTGA
>CAJBPC010000200.1 GCA_903957405.1 uncultured bacterium
AAGAGCGGGTCAGGACCGCCTGGAAGATATCGGGTCACTATCTGTCCAAAGCATGTACCTGAGTTTCTTCATTGCTGCGTTCGGCATTATTGTCACCTACGCTTTTGCGCCCGTGATCCTGCGCAATAGTGTCGACCCTGCACTGTACAAACAATCACTTTCTTTTCTGCAGATCCGCATCTGGGGCCTGCCATTTCTGTATTTATATCAGATGAGGAATGGATTGCTGGTCGGCACAAACCAAAGTCGCCTGCTGATCTGGGGTACGCTTGCCGAGACCATCGCGAACGTCGTGCTGGATTATTGCCTGATCTTCGGACACTGGGGCTTCCCGGCCATGGGTTTCAATGGTGCCGCCTATGCCAGCATCGCTGCGGAGACCATCGGAATGCTGGCGGTATTCTTCATCATCAAACGGAAAGGACTATCAGACAGGTTTAATCTGTTCAGCGACATGCGTTTGAAATGGGTGGAAATGAAATTGCTGCTCACCCAATCATCCCCGCTGATCGTCCAATATGCCATCAGCATCATCAGCTGGGAGTTCTTCTTCATCCTTGTATCGCATCACGGACGTGTGGCCCTCGACATCAGCCAGTTCATGCGGATCATCATAGGATTCCTCGGGGTTTTCATCTGGAGTTTCGCGTCCACGACGAACACGATGGTCAGCAATTTCATCGGACAAGACAAACGTGATCTCGTCATGCCGTTGATCAGCAAGATCCTGCGGTTGAGCATAGCATTTTCACTGATGCTCTCGATTCCCTTGCAGTTGTTCCCGGAGTCATTTTTAAGCATGATGCAGGATGATCCGGCATTCATCACTCAGGGCGTGCCGGTCCTCAGGGTTGTTTCAGTGGCGATGCTATTGATGAGCTTTTCGACCATTTGGCTTAGCGCCGTCACCGGCACGGGCAACACTGCGGTCAACCTGGCCATAGAGGCCATCACCATCACGGGCTATTGCCTGTATGTGTGGCTGGTCCTGGCAAAATTCAACCTTTCGATCACCTGGGGTTGGATGTCTGAATGGCTCTACTGGCTTTCAATGTTCTCGATGTCATTCCTCTATATGCGCAGCGGAAGATGGCGGCGGAAAGAGATTTGATGCATCGATCGCCGCATAAAAAAAGGGCCGCAACAATTGTGGCCCTTTGAGATATGCAGGTAACGTTAAAAAGATATGCATCAATCTGAATGATCCTTATTGCTTGATTTCTTCTTGCCGGTTTTGGGTGCGATCACCATCAGCATCCTCTTGCCTTCCAGTTTGGGCAGCCCTTCAACTTGACCTACTTCGGCAAGACGCTCTGCGAATTTCAGCAAGACAAGTTCTCCCCTTTCCTTGAACATGATGGCCCTTCCCTTGAATTGCACATAGGCCTTGACCTTATTGCCATCCTGAAGGAATTTCTCCGCATGCCTGGCCTTGAAGTCAAAGTCATGGTCATCCGTGCCAGGCGTGAATCGGATCTCTTTGAGTTCCGCAGACTTGCTCTTGGCCTTCATCTCCTTTTCCTTTCTTTTCTTGTCGTATAGGAACTTGTTGTAGTCCACGACTTTACAGACAGGAGGATCCGCCTGTGGAGAGATCTCCACCAGATCCAATTGTAACTGTTGAGCGATCTTTAGTGCTTCCGAAGTAGGATACACTCCTATCTCGACATTATCGCCCACCAACCTTACCTGAGGCACTCTGATGTAGTTGTTGATTCGGTGTTCGGGTTCCTTGCGCGGGACAAATCTTCCTCTGAATCCGCCGGGGCCGGCTTTGATGATTGTTTTTTTGGGTAGAGCCATAATCAGGATTCCATTGGTGCCAGTCGATAAGCTGGCTGAATGGTATGTGTTTTATTTTTTTCTTGTTACTGACGATTTTCCTTTTCGGCCCTTAAAGTAAACAAAATTTCCGATAGCGGCATCATTCCCGCATCTCCTTTTCCTTGTTTCCTGACCGATACCGATAGTGATGC